>JABCYS010000021.1 GCA_013290085.1 Candidatus Babelota bacterium | reverse complement strand
AGAAGATGCCGTACTACCTAATGCCGTGTTAGAACAACTAAACAAGCACCACGTCTCCCTCCTACGCGTTCCCAACACTCGTCGTGCGCTCGCAGAATTGAGTGCACAGGCACTTAATTACCCGGCACGAAAATTAAAAATAATCGGGATTACCGGAACTAAGGGAAAGACCACCACCTCTTTTATACTTGCCCATCTTTTATACTCAGCAGGGTATTCAACTGCACTCTTGAGCACAATCCGCAACCGCATTAACGACCAAGAATTTGCAACAGCACTTACCACACAACAACCTGACTATCTCCATGTTTTTTTAGACCTGTGTGTTCGCGCAGAAGTGACCCACGTGGTTATGGAAGTTTCTGCGCAGGCACTGAGTATGAACCGACTGGCAGGAATAGAATTTGATGGCGCAATTTTTACTAATTTTTCCCAAGAGCACGCAGAATTTTATCCAACACTCGACGATTATTTTAATGCAAAAAAATTACTTTTTTCTTCACTCAAATCTACCGCTCGTCCGTGCATCAATGTTGACGATGAGTACGGTATGCAGATTTTCAAGCAGCGCATGTTAGAAAATAAAAAAACTACGGCATTTTTTTATACGGCAGCGTTACTTGGTCTTGATACACGAGCTGACGTACATGCAGAACTTGTACAGGCAAACAAGCACGGCATAGAGTTCATCATGCATACACCAGAACATGAGATACGTATTCATTGCCCATCACTTATTGGTACTTATAATCTGTACAATGTTCTGGGTGCTGCCACCGTCGCCTTGCAAAATAAAGTCCAACCAGAAGTTATCAAGCAGGCAATGACCACCTTCAAAGGTGTTCCTGGCAGAATGGAATCCTACCCACTTGCCAACGGCGCATTGTGCGTCATTGATTATGCGCATACCCCTTCATCATTCCAGGCGATTTTAACAACGCTTCGCTCAATGACCGACCACCTGATCGTGGTGTTTGGTTGCGGTGGTGATCGCGACCCGATCAAAAGACCAGCCATGGGGCGGATAGCCGCAGAACTGGGTGACCTTATCTTTGTTACCTCAGACAATCCCCGGTCAGAAGAATTACCTACCATCATTGCGCAAATTGAATCTGGCATCGCCCCCGACTATCAGGCCAAGGTCCGTCGTGAACTTGACCGAGAACAGGCAATAAAAAAAGCTTATGCCTCAGCCCGTTCGGGGAGCATCATAGTATTGTTGGGTAAAGGTCCAGATGAGTATGAGGAAGTAAAAGGGGTAAAACGGTATTTTAGCGAGCGACAAATTATCCTTGAAATGGGGGCCACAATTGGGGCGAAATCGCCTTTACAAAAAGTCTCAGACCATTAATCTAGGCCGTGTTCAGGTAAGCCTGAAACAGGCGAGCCTGTCCAGGCGAGGCCGAGTATCCTTCTTCGGTAGTAACAGTTGTTCATTGGTTACAATTTAATTTTATTTCGGAGCATATTTTATGGTTAACTTCTTTTTCCTTTTTCCAGCACTTGCAGCAGTTGTGGGATTAGTGATCGTAGGCTTTTTACTACGAGCTATTGCAGCTATGCCTGCCAGCAGTAAGGCGGAGCATATCGCACAGGCCATCCGTTCAGGGGCGATGACCTTTCTTAAAGAAGAATATTCTATTATTGGTTTGGTTGCAGCGGCAGTTGCCGTTGCACTTTTTTTTGTGCTCGGCTTATATGCGGCACTTTTCTTTGTATTTGGTGCCGTTCTGTCACTAACAACTGGTTTGATTGGTATGCATGCTGCTACGCTTGCTAATACCAGAACAACCACGGCGGCAAGTGAAAAAGGTGAGCATGCTGCATTCATGGCCGCCTTTTTTGGTGGCGGAGTTATGGGCTTTGCGGTGGCAAGCTTTGGGTTGCTTGGCCTTGGCGCAATTTTCTATCTCTTTTTTGACACCCCAACCTATGCAACGCCAGTCTTTGAAAATTATATAATCTGTTTTGGTGTAGGCGCATCATTAGTTGCCTTCTTCGCTCGTGTCGGCGGTGGTATTTATACCAAATCAGCTGATGTTGGTGCAGATCTTGTCGGTAAGCTTGAAGCAGGTATCCCTGAAGATGATCCACGTAACCCTGCAGTTATCGCTGATAACGTTGGTGACTGTGTTGGTGATACTGCTGGTATGGGCGCTGATATTTATGAATCATACGTCGGTGCCATGGTGGCAGCTATTATTATTGCGCTCACCAGTGTTGAATACAATGCAATCGGCTACGCATCATTACCACTTATGCTTGCAGCGATCGGTTTATTTGGTTCAGCAATAAGTTTGGTTTCTGCTCTCTTTCTTAAACTTTCACCTGCTGCCATGTTGCGCAGTGCAAATATTATTTCAATTGCATTTCTCGCCGCTGGTTCATGGTTGTATCTTTCACGCATGGGCTTAGACAGCAGACTCTTTGTATCAATAGCTCTTGGCTGTGCGAGCGGTATAGCAGTTGGATTTATTACAGAATATTACACGTCAGGTAGCCCGATACGAAAACTGGCAGACAGTTCTCGTTCTGGCGCAGCAACTAATATAATTTATGGTCTTTCTGTTGGTATGGAATCCACAGCCGCACCAGTCATTCTTTTAACACTTGCGGTACTTGCTGCCTATCATTTTGGCGGGGGGCTGTTTGGCGTTGCTATCTCTGCTGTTGCCATGCTTGCAACGGTTGGTATTAGCATGACGGTTGATGCGTACGGCCCGATAGCTGATAACGCGGGCGGCATTGCTGAAATGGCTGGCTTCGATCCATCAGTACGTAAAATTACCGATAAACTTGATGCACTTGGTAATACCACTGCTGCAATGGGTAAAGGTTTTGCAATTGGCTCAGCGTTATTGACGGCACTTGCTATGTTTTCTGCTTACTCTCAAAAAGCGCATCTTGCCACACTCGATCTTATTAACCCAGTAGTAACAGCAGGGCTCTTTATTGGTGGTGTGATGCCATTTATTATTTCGTCACTGACCATGCGCTCGGTAGGTAGTGCTGCATTAATGATGGTTATGGAAGTGCGCCGACAATTTAAAGAAATCCCTGGAATCATGGAAGGGACTGGTCAACCTGATTACGCACGTTGTGTTGCAATCAGTACACGTGCTGCATTACGTGAAATGATGTTGCCAGGTATTTTGGCTGTGATGCTTCCGGTAGTCGTACGCTACGGTTTTGGTATGGAAGGTAAATTGGCACTGGGTGGCACACTGGTTGGCGCAACCTTGGTCTCGGTACTTCTTGCACTGATGATGGCAAATGGTGGTGGCGCCTGGGACAACGCTAAAAAATATATTGAGGCAGGGAATCTTGGTGGAAAAGGTTCTGATGCACACCGTGCAGCGGTCGTTGGCGATACGGTGGGCGACCCATTCAAGGACACCTCTGGTCCAGCATTAAACATTCTTATTAAATTAATGTCAGTGGTTGCTTTGTTATTGGCATCGTTGTAAGAAATTTTAGGATTTTGATAGTTGAAAAGGCTCTTGCGGAAATTTCGCAGGAGCCTTTGTCATAAGAGTTATGGTGAAAAATTTTTTGAGGGGCTTCAATGAAATTTGTTAGAGATACGATTAACCTTGCCGAACTCGAAAAAATGCAATGGAAAATGCATAAAAATATGGTAAAAGCGGTCGTTGATGTATCGCAAGAAATTATGGCGATTGATGCCGAGTTCCATTCGGACATTGAAGAATTTTTATTTCGCATGACCTGAATACCCCATCGGCTTTTCAAGCCTGGGGATGAAAGGTCATCCTATGAACGAACAAAGCAATCTGGTAAGATTGCGACGTGAGATTAATGATAGTATCGAATGAAGTTGAGTAGCAATGATAAAAGTATTTGCCTTCAAGTTGTACGATAATCCCAAGAAAAAGAAGGCGCTTTTACAACAAATCCTCATTGCAGCAGAAATTTACAATCACTGCATAGCTCTTCATAAAAAATATTATCAACTGACTGGTCAATATCTTTCTCAGGCACAACTCAAAAAACACATAACAAAACTCAAGAGGCGTCCTCAATACGCTCACTGGAAAAAACTGGGATCGCAAGCAATACAAGACATTGTTGAGAGAATAGATCGGGCATATAAACTGTTCTTCAAAGCAACTAAGAAAAAGAGCAAAGGGCTATCACGCAGAGTGTCGCCGCCCAATTTTAAAAAGTCGAGAAAATACAAATCATTTACGCTTAAACAAGCTGGTTACGAATTATTAGGAGAAAACAAAATACGCATAGGAGATAAAGTTTATACCTATTGGAACTCACGAGAGATCCAAGGGAAAATAAAAACCGTTACCGTAAAGCGAGATGCGCTTGGCGATATACACCTTTATATTGCCTGTGAAGTGCCAGAAACAAGTCAAAACAGAATCATGACAGGTAAAAGTGCGGGTTGTGACTTTGGCTTAAAAACATTTTTGACACTCTCCGACGGTACGACAGAACAATCACCCCTTTTCTATAACAAAGGACTCAAAAAACTACGTACTGCAAGTAAGGATCTTTCAAGCAAAGCAAAAGGAAGCAACAATCGAGAAAGAGCACGACGTGACGTAGCGCGAAAACATAAAAAGGTGGTCAATCAACGAAAAGATTATCTGTTCAAAACAGCACAGAAACTTACAAAAGAATACGACAATCTTTTTTTTGAGGACCTAAGCCTTCAAGGTATGCAAAAACTGTGGGGTAGGAAAGTGAGTGATCTTTCTCAGGGTGAGTTTTTAAAAACAGTGCAGTATTACGGCAAGCAGAATGGCTCAAAGGTAAATCTCATCGACAGGTTTTATCCTTCTTCAAAAACTTGCCATAACTGTCAATATGTAAAAGAAGGTCTCGCGTTAGCAGATCGTACCTGGCAATGTCCTGATTGCAAAATGGTGCACGACAGAGATTTGAATGCTGCAATAAATATAAAAAACGTTGGGGCATCAACGTTTGGACTAGGAGATGTAAGACCAACTCAGTTGGCTATCTCTGCTTGAATCCAGAATCACCGGCTTTTAAGCCGGTGAGTGTGTCAATGGAGGAACACGGATCTGTACAGGACGATCTGTGGGGAATCAATCTACATCCTGATCATTTCGCTACCAATCAATGGGTTGAATTTGATTCCATGATCAATATTCGTCCGTCTCAAGGAAATAGAAGTCGCAATGTTGAAAACGCAGAACTTCGAAAAAAAATTATCAATATCGTAGACAAATTGGTGAAACTGTGACGGTGTATCATCAGCTGCGGGCCTCAGGCCGTTGGTTCAAATTTTCTTTAATGGAGCAAATGGCGAATATCGGAAGCGATGTTGATCGTGCAATTCGGTGGAAGAAGGAAGGAAAAGTTGAATACAGTAATAATGCATTTGAACGAGTGATGGCGATGGTAGATTTGACCATTGAAGATCCGAAAAACAAGGGAAGGTTAAAAGAAGTTCTCTTGTTCAAGGAAACTTTCACCGATTATTTGTTGTTGGACAATAGTTACTCGTTCACCGAACAATTTTGGCAGGACTACTTTTATTTCTTCAGTTATGCAGCAATTGCAGAGCGAGAAAAAAAGAAAAAAAATCTATCAAAATAATTTTCTTGCCAATGTCCAAAAATATTTGCAAATCTTCTTTATATGCTTTTCGCAAAAGTCATTTTTTTCAGCTTATTTAAAAAAGGAAACGCTATGAAAAATTATATTATAACTGCATTGCTAGCTCTACTCATTGGCGCGGGCGCTGGATATTATGGCGCACGATATAAGCAGTGTGGCGCAGGAGAGTGCAAAGGCGGGAAAGTCAGCGAACAAGGCTGTGCTTTGCAGCGTGGCATGGAAAAACTCTGGGCGGAACATGTTTTATGGACACGCCAATTTATTGTTTCCTCAGTTGCTGGCCTTGGTGATGCAGGTGATGCCGCTAAACGCCTCTTAAAAAACCAAGAGGATATTGGAAATGCCATTGTTCCATTCTATGGACAAGAGGCTGGCACACAGTTGACTAAACTCCTCAAAGAACACATCACGATTGCAGCAGATATTGTTGCTGCAGCCATAAAAAAAGAGGATGCCAAAGTTAAGGACCTCGATACAAAGTGGCACAAAAATGCTGCTGACATTGCGGCATTCTTAAGCAAGGCAAATCCAAATTGGACTGAGGCAGGACTCACTGACATGCTTAACCATCATCTTGCTCTTACTACACAAGAACTTCTCTTGCGTTTAAAGGGTGATTGGGCTGAGGATATAAGTAATTATGATCAAGTCTTTGACCAGGGGCTTATGATGGGGAAAGATTTGGCTGACGGTATTATTAAACAATTTCCGGATAAATTTTAAGTAAGGCTTGCTGTTGCGTAGCAAAAATCTAGTTTGCTTTTTTGCAATCACACTGTTCTGCAACAATCTGTTTGCACCCTGGGCACAATGGGCAGAACAAACATTAAGTCAGATGACCTTAGACGAAAAAATAGGTCAGCTGTTGATGATCGCGGTGCCCTGTAATCCGGACAGCGCAACCAACGCTGACCGATTATTTACGTTGCAGCTACCTACAGACCTCAATAAAGATTATGCCACGAACATGATACGTAACTATCATGTGGGGGGCATAATCTTTATCTGTGAAGGTATGGTACAAGAACAAGTTGTAGCAACCAATTACTTTCAACAACAAAGCAAACTGCCTCTTTTTGTAGCTCAAGATTTTGAACCGGGCCTTGTGCGTCTGAGTGATGTGGTTAATTATCCTCGTGCTCGCATAGTGGCTCAAGCTGGCGATCTCGATGTAACCTATCGCATTGGCAAACAAATAGGATTACAGGCAAAAAGATTGGGAGTTAATGTAGTCCTTGCGCCGGTTGTTGATGTGCAGACCAATGACAAAAATCCTGTAATTAATACCCGTTCATTTGGAAAAACCCCTCAATTGGTTGCAGAACATGGCCAAGCACTCATGCGTGGTATTCAAGAAGCTGGCGTCATTGCTTGTGCTAAACATTTTCCAGGACATGGTGATACGAGCGTAGATTCTCATCTTGGTTTGCCGCGTCTTGAACATGGCATTGATCGCCTCAATGCTATTGAACTTGTACCATTTAAGAAGTTAATTGATGCAGGGGTGGCTGCGGTAATGCCAGGTCATTTACTGGTTCCACACATTGATGCAGAAAATCCAACATCTTTATCCTCTATTTTTATTAAAGAGTTATTACAAAAAAAATTAGGGTTTAAAGGGCTTATCTTTACCGATGCTTTAATTATGAAAGCACTTACCTTACATACCCAAGAAGGAACCGCTGCTTTAAAATCCTTGTTAGCAGGTTGTACGATGGCGGTGTTTCCAGATGATGTCCCCAAATCTTTTGCAATTATTAAGGCAGCTGTTGAGCAGGGTGCATTTTCTGAACAAGAGCTGAATGAAAAAGTACTCCTCATCCTACAAACAAAACAGCAACTTGGGCTCCATCAAAATCGTTTGGTGAGTGAGCAGAATGTTGCAAACGATATTTGTACGCAACAGGCATTGGCCTTGCAACAAGAGGTACTTGAGCGGACTCGATCAGTTTAATTAACCGCATTGTTGACTTATGAAATTTCAATTGAGCATCATTATAAATTAAAGAGAGTGTCGTAAAGTATTGTAATGAGGAGAAAAAAATGTTCTCAAGGCGATCTAGGATTTTTGTAATAGTGCTGTTATCACCGATGGTAGGGAATATCCTGGCAGCTCCAGCGACTCAAGATCTTACAGGACCTGTAACAATAACCTCACCAAAAGCTGGGCCGGGAATGCTGGGTGGTGCGCCGCGGCGAGGACTTCCTACTCTAGAAACGAGTGCGGCTCCAAGAGCGGGTGCGGCTGGGCCTGCTAAAAAGATGCGAAAACCTGAAGACATATATGTAGATAAATTGCTTGCTGCAACTGAAGGCTTAACCCAAGATGAAGCTATTGCAAAGGAAGCCTCAAAGGAAATTTCAAAAGATACTACAGTACCTGCAGGAGACAAAAAAGCAGCAACCAGCCTATTGCAAAATAACTCATTGAGCACAGATGCAGATGAACGGAGCTTTATTGCATCGCTAAGGACAAAATTTTCATCAGCAACAGCCTCGAAACTTGCAGTCGATGTTAGAGAAGCCAGAGCAAAAGTTGCAGCAGCAATAAAATCTAAGTTTCAAGGGTTGCAGAAAAAAATGGCTAAAATTTCTAAAAGAAAGTTAAGTGCAAGAGAAACTAATGCAGTGATTCAGTCATCACCAGAAGATTTAATAAAAGCATTAGATAAAGAGCAACTGTCTAAGAAACAACAAAATCTACTTGATGCAATAATTCAACAAGTTCAAAAAGAAGAAGCTGCTGTATCTGCAGGAGAGCCAGGGCCTACAAGTACAATTGAATTGGTAATGCCGGAAGAAGGTGTTGTAGCTGGTGAGGAGGTCCCTGCGCCGATGGCTACAGATGTGCCACCAGCGCCTCCTTTGCCGCCAGCGCAACAAGCTGCCAAGAAAGTATATGCTCCTAAGCCTAGTGGGATGAGCCAAGAGGATCTTGAAAATAAGGCAGCAAGAGAAGCAAGGGCAGCAGCAATGGGCGAGGTGGTCAACAAATTTCGTGTACAAAGAGCAATCGAAGCGGAAGAAGAAGCGGCAGGAGAAGAGGAATAGTACCTGCGCTTGTCTGCTACTTCTGAATCTCGCAAGCCGCAGCTTGCGCAGTGGCCCCCAATTGGAGGAGTTCAAGGGATTGCTTTCTAATAACAAAAAGTATTGAAGGGCGCTCTGGGATAGTAAAAGTTGATTCTGAGGTGTGAGTAAAGATGCGCCTGAAAAATGAGGAGCAGACTACTGCAACAAAAAAAGGATGGTTGATAGGTCCATCCTTTTTTTTGTTTTTATCGTGTGAAAATATAATTATGCTTTGCTTTTTGCTTTCGCAATAGCTTTAAGTTTGGCTGTGATATCTTCAAAACCCTTTCCAGCAGTAAGGGCATAATCTACTATGCTTTTTCCGTTAGGCCCCGTGGCAGTGATATCAATATACCCAAAGGCAACTAAGGCATGAGCGATTGGGCGGTTTTTTAATCTAAGTGCGATCATTAATGGTGTTTCTCCATGATCTTTTTTATTACAGCAATGTTTTAAAATACCTCGAGCCGTACCTCTAAGTATGGTTTTGTCATTGTCAGTATCATATTCAGTTAGATAACGCTGTTGTTCAATCCACTCATTAACTTTAAGAGCGTTTCCTTTCTGGACCGCATCCAGTAATAGCAAGCTCTTTTCATCTTTCTCCGCCAGTTTGAGTATGAGCCTATTGGCACCTTCAGGGCAATCTTTAGGACTCTTGACTACCCACGGTGCGCGACAATTTGGGCAGAGGGAAATTTCACCTTTTGCCTCACAGCGGTCATCCCAGCCAAGGAAGCAGCCTATACAAAATTTATGATTACACTTGGTTGTTACGATATGATTCGGGTTAGTCATAGGATCAGTGCATATAGTACATATTGGAGCATTTTCTTTGGACACTGCAGCAGCTTTAGCTTTTCCATTAGTTTTTCCATTCATTGCTACAGCGCTACCTACAAAGGCTTGACAAAGTGTCAGTGCCCCTGCGGCAAATATTAATTTCATACTCTTTTTCATAGAATGACTCCTGACAAGGATGGGCGATAGTTGTTCACCGCTTTTCTGTTTTATTGTGTGTGCGATTATGCTTTGCTTTTTGCTGTCGCAATAGCCCTAAGTTTGGCCGCGATATCTTCAAAGCCTTTTCCTGCTGCAAGTGCATACTCTGCAACGCTTTTTCCATGAGGCCCCTTGGCAGTGGTATCAATATAGCCAAAGGCAACCAAGGCATGAGCGATTGAGCGGTTTTTTAATCTAAGTGCGATCATTAATGGTGTTTCTCCATTATCTTTTTTATTACAGCAATCCATTAAAATATCTTGAGCTGTACCTTTAAGTACAGTTTTGTCGCTGTCAGTATCATATTCAGTTAGGTAGCGGTGTTGTTCAATCCACTGATTAACTTTTAGTAGCGCTCCTTTTTGGACCGCATCCAGTAATGGTAAGCTCCTTTTATCTATATCCGCATCGAGAAGGAATAATCTATTGGCACCCTCAAAGCAATCGTTAGGGCTCTTGACCATCCACGGTGCGCGACAATTTGGACAGGTGGCGGGCACATCCTTTTCCTCGCAACGGCCAAACCATCCCTCGAAGCAGCCTATACAAAATTTATGATTACATTTGGTTGTTAGAATATGATTCGGGTTAGTTATAGGATCGGTGCATATAGAACATATTGGAGTATTTTCTTGGGATATTGGAAGCACTGCAGTAGCTTTAGCTTTTCCATTAGTTTTTCCATTCATTGCTTCAACTGTCCCGACATGAGCCTGACAGAGTACTACTAACCCTGCGGTAAGTAACAATTTCATACTCTTTTTCATAGAAGAACTCCTTGTGATGTATTGTTTAAATAGGGGTATAAAATAATGTCATTTTCCTATTATTAATGTTACCCCATCTATGATAATTATCAAATGGTAATCAATGGAGGTTGGGGGCTCGAAAAAACATTTCAAATAGAGCGATCCAGGGCTCTCTTTGGTGTGTCAAATGGATGCCCTATTTTAAGCCTAAAAAAAGCCATTTTTTTAGACCCGCAAAAACCTCCCATTTCTGTGGTGAAGGTAATATTGGCTACTGGGAAATCAACCTTTCCCTGTCCACAACCCGCAGTTTGGCCATGGGTTTACAAACCGGTCCAAAACACCGCCGCCTATTGCATTTTTGAACTTTATATCAAACACCATTGATTTGTACGATTTCAATTTGGCATAATTCATAGTAAAGAGAGTAGTGTAATGAGGGGAGAGGGGAATGTTTTCAAGGGGATTTAGAGTATTTGTGATAGCACTGCTGCTACCATCTCTTATTACCAATAACACCTATCCTTTGATTAAAAAGTTCCTGAAAAACCAAGAAGCCGGCGC
>JABCYS010000020.1 GCA_013290085.1 Candidatus Babelota bacterium | reverse complement strand
TAATTGATTTTATTGTACCAATCATAATTACATTACTTGCTATGCCAGTATCTATCACCTATTCCGGTGGATTTTACGCCTTTGGTGGTAGCCATGATTTTCTTAAATCAATCACCAGCTCCAACATATCTTTATCCTTGTTCGTAGGCAGCCTCATTGCCTTAATTCTCATCGCTCTTTTTTATTTCGTGCGAAGAAAGTTAACTCCCTATTCTCTGGTGACAGCTTCAGTAGAGGCGGTGTTTCTTATCAAATCCAGTATCATCCTTCTTCTGCTTGCCTCCACCTTTAGCTCCTTCATATCTTATGATCTTCCTGCTGGCGCTTATCTCGCTTATTTATTTGCCGGATCTTTGAGTGCGTGGCTTTTACCATTCATGTTTTTTGTTATTTCTGTTGTTACGGCATTGGCTACTGGATCTGCATGGGGGACAATTGCTGTTATGGCGCCGCTCTCAGTGCAGATGCTTCTTACTATGCTCAATGTAACAACACCGATAGACGCTGAACATTTGCCACTGCTATTCCCCGCACTTGGCGCAGTTTTTTCTGGCGCAGTAGCAGGAACTCATATTTCTCCGATTGCTGATAACGTCATGATTTCAACGACAAGCGCTGGCTCATATCACATAGATCACGTGCAATCACAAACGCCATACGTTATTCCACCTATTATTGGTACAGGGTTTGCATTCTTACTCGTCGGGTTGCTTAATACCTGGTCTGTGTATGGGGCGCTTGGCATTGGACTTTGCGTTGGGTTAGGATTTTCACTCCTATGTCTGAAAGTTTTGAATTCAATAAAATAGATTCTTTTATCGAGCGAGCTTCGCTTTCTCGATAAAGTGCTGCTCTTCTTTTTTCTAGCCACCTTTTACTTACTTTATAGTCTCCTCCCTGGAGATCCATCGCACTAATTGCTTTTTCTAAATGTAGAAGGAGTGCTTCATATTCAGATTTAATCAATGCAATTTTTAACAAAACATGTGGCCCGTCGACGCTCTTTTTTTTCTCACTCCGCAATTTTGCAATCAACTGATCGAGCTTGCTCTCTTCATTTATTGTTAATGTATAAAATGCCAACAGTTGAGTAGGAAACATTGCTTCGCACACAAAAACACCGCACAGAAGTATGATTCCTAACGCAAACTTACAACTCATCCTTGCTCCTCTTACTTTTTTGAAACTTGTTCTAAAGCATGCAATTTTTCTTGTACCAATTCATTAAATCGGGGGGAATTTGGTGGTGTAGGTGAAGGGTTTCCACTTTGTCTAATATTTATAATTTCATCTAATGGAGCAAATCTAACTTGTCCCTCATGCGGATCATCAGAAGGTATGGGCGACAGCCTCTCACTTTGTTGTTTGGCAGCATCCTTCCATGTCCTAACTTCATCTCGAGAGAGAGACACAGCTGCTCTTCTCCTATGCACCTTCTGATTTTCAGAATCAGGAACCGCGCCTGCAAAAGAATAAAAAAGAACAACTAAGCAGCTGACTGCTTTTAGAAACTTCATCATCTTCCTTTTTTTAGAAACACCACTTTATTAGAATACCTTAAAAATTATCCTGAGCGTAAGATTATGCTTCGTAATCCTTATTATCCTGCAACAACTCAGACTTCCACTCTGAAGCTTCCTGCACCATTTCTTCTATATCCTCAGGTTCTTTTGGTAAATCCTCACTTAAACACACCGCTCCTTCTTTAACAATCCAATAATTATCCTCAATGCGAACACCGAGACTTTCTTCAGGAATATAAATGCCTGGTTCAATAGTTATTACATCTCCTTCTTGTAGTGGCACCAAAGGGTCTCCAACGTCATGAACATCAATACCGAGAAAGTGCCCAATGCCATGAGGGCAGTATTGATCGTAACCATGTTCTTTTAAATACGCTCGCGCAAGATGATTGAGTGATTTTTCTGGTTGTTCTTTGTTAGAAAGCCAATATCCCGGCTGCGCCACACTCGCTATGTATTCCTGCGTTGCAAGTACTAATTCATAAATTTCTCGTTGACGTGCGGTAAAAGTCCCCGATACCGGATAGGTTCTGGTAATATCTGCGCAGTAATAATTATACTCTGCGCCAATGTCGACAACGACAAGATCTTGCGCTTCCATAACGCGGTTGTTTTGATTGTAATGTAAGACTGTTGAATTTTTCCCACTGCCAACAATACTTGGAAACGCGGGGCGTGATGCTCCTGATTCAGTAAAAACAAATTCTAATACCGCCTGAACTTTATATTCAATTTCTCCTGGCTTTATAACTTGCGCCACCGCTTCATGGGCGACCTCTGTTATTTCAATCGCCTTGTATAATTGTTCCAATTCGCGCATGGTCTTTACACGGCGCAGTGAAGCAACGAGTGGGGAAATCTCAATCACCTGTTTTAAAAATCCTGGCAGGAATGTATTGATACGTTCTAACACAAAACGTTGTTCAACATAGCCAAACGGTGTTGTTGGGTTTAACGAGAAGATGTATTTATGCGCATGTATATTTTTTTGAATGCGAGCAATGAGTTGTTGGTGGCCTCGTGCTGTAAAAAACGGATATAACTGATACCCATCGCATTGCTCACCCAGATATTCTATTCGATCAACGCCAGACTCTTGCGCTTTTTCCTCAGTAACTTCCAGACCGCTCAATACCCACTTAGATCGCGTTGTGCCATGGTTTGGTATAAAAAGCGTTGCATGTCCATCAAGCTCTAGCCATAGGGCAATGCCTGGTTCTTGGACTCCGGTAAAATAATAGAAGGAGCTTTCTTGTCTAAAGCGGGCATGTTCATGTTCAAATCCCGCAAAAAGAAGAACTGCCCCTTCGTGAGATGGATAATTTTTTTTGATCTGCTCAACCAAATTTTTTCTTCGTTGCTTGAACTCAGCAACACCTATTGCTTGTATCATGGTAACTTTCCAATTTTTTTAGCTACTACAATTAAAATGGACGACGCTCAGATAATGCTTTGTATACCGTAAGTCTATCCATAAATTCAAGAGAAGATCCAACAGGGATGCCTCGGGCCAAGCAAGAAATTTTTATTGGTAGGTCTTTGAGTTTGCTTGCAATGTAAGCAGCAGTTGCTTCACCCTCTGGTGTTTGATTCGTTGCGAGAATAACTTCTTCAGTTTCTTTGGTCACCCGCATGATCAAGGGGTCGATTGTTAAATCTTCTGGACCAAGGCCATCGAGCGGGCTAATAGCGCCACCGAGTACATGATAGACCCCCACATACCCACCAGTTTTTTCTATACTTAACAGTTCCTGCCATGTTTCTACAATACAGATCTGTTTGGTATTGCGTTTGGCGGAAGTACAAAAAAAACAGGTGCGATTTTTTTCAATCCACGTAAAACAGGTTGCGCATCGGGTAATATTATTTTTTGCTTCCACAATGGCTTTGCAGAATTGTTCAGCCTTGTGAGTATCCATGGCAAGAAAATGGGCCGCAACACGATAAATATTTTTTGATGCCAGGTAGGGAATATGCTGCAAATTTTTTAGCAGCTGCTGCATCGAGGGTAGATTTTCAATCATGCCAGTAGCTTTTTTAGAATATATGTTTGCGCAGCACCAGTAGCAGAACTTATGATAAGATACAATGACGATCCAGAAGAGAATCCTAATGAAAATCCACCCATTAATACCGCCATTACAATGGCAGAAACACGCTGTTGCGCATCAGTTGCCTGGGAGACTGAGAAATAATACAGCGATATACCTACCAGCACTGGTAAAATGTAGTAAGGATCTTTCGTAGACAAGTCAGGGATCCACAAGAATGATGCTTGGTACAAATCTATTGATGAAGACAACACTTTATTCATGGCGATAAAAACAGGGAATTGTAAAAGCATAGGCAAGCATCCCATTCCCATAGCGCCAAATCCATGCGTTTTAAAAAATTCTTCTTGTTCTTTGGCTAATTGTTCAGGGTTATCTTTATATTTTTGCTTGATATACTGCAGCTTTTTCTGCATCTCACTCCCCTTCTTACCTTGGCGAATACCACTTAAAGAAAAAGGGATGAGCAGTATGCGAATCACAATAGTAACCAAGATAATCGCCCAACCAAAGTTGTGTACATAACTGTTAAGCCAGAGCAATAACCAAAGCAGTAATTTTGCAATTGGGGAAAACCAACCAAAATCGAGTACCGTATCCAAACGAGGATCAACGACAGCCATCGCTGCCTGTTCTTTTGGACCAAGATAGAAAGAAAGTTTCCAGGATGTTTCTTTTTCAATCTTCGGGCCTTCTAAGATTGGATAAAGTTTTTCTCCTTCAACCTTGTAATACCCGCGCTGCGTAAAGTTATTGGTATCTGCAACCACGGCATTTATAAAATAGCGATCCTCTGCGCCAAAGAGTGTTGGGCGTTGCCAAAAATTATCATTAAGTTCCCGGACATAGCGGGATCCCAGATATTTAACTATTGAAGAGCCTTCCTCCATCACCCCTGCTACCTGTTCTGATTTTGCTAGCCCAGAAAGTGCCGGGCCTGCAAAGAAGATACGAGGCTGTACTGAGCCGTGCGGCTTAATGGTTAAGGCAAGGTCAACTTTGTAGGTATCTTTGTAGACGGTATAGGTTTTTTCTATAGTAGCTTTGCTGGAATGAGCGCGGTACATGAGGGTCGCCGTGCGATCATCTTCATGATGATTTTCAAGGGTGTAGAAATAGGGTGTTTTTTCATTCACTGCCACCAAGAAAAAGTTTTTTTCGCGTTCAACATCAGTTGGGGGTATGAGGGTTGTGAGGAAAATCGTTTTTCCATCAACATTACGTATGAATTCGAGTTTTTGTAGGGAGGCGGCTTCGGTAGAAAAGAGTAAGCGGCCATGGGCAGTTACCACCTCAGTGGTTTGCACCGATTTTGATTCTGGTCTATCAACAAAATCAACTTCTTTGTTAAGCGGTTGTACCTCAACCGGTTCTTGAGGAATGGAGACGCGCTGTCCCGATTCGCCAACGAGCTTTTGCCGCGGGAAGAAATAGTTCATAATCCAGACAGCGGTTATTGCAAATAACAATGGCAGAAGTAGATCTTTTAGTTTCATGGGAACCTTAAAAAATTAATGGGGAATGAATGGAAAGTAGGCAAAGAATAACAAAAAACCAGGCAACGTGCCAGATGCCGGGTCAAACACGTTGGATTCAATAGGGTTCTACTAAGCGATTAATCGTCTAAAGCTTGATCTAATTTTTCAGCAATAAGCTCTTTGACCTGAAGGGCCTCTTTATATTGATCTTCAAGATAGTCTCTACAAACAACATTATACTGTTTAAGCCCTAGCTTTTTGCACCGATACGCATGAAAAAACCCACCTATTGCCACTAAACCCATAGCTCCCAAGCCTGCTAATACCTTCCATTCGTACATAAATCTTTCTCTACCAAAAAATGTTGCCGCTCCAATTGCACCATATACAGCTCCCATCACTCCCACCACACCAATGACTACGCCCCCTTCAAAAGAACCGCACTTGGCCTTATATTCTTCGGGCAAAGAAAAATGTGATGTAGGAGTCAGACCTGGCTGGATAGCCGATGCTTGCAAAAATGCAAAAAAGTTATTTATGTCCTCTTGTCGATGCTTAATAATTTCCTCAGAAAGGTTCATGAGTGATTGTAACTTCTTTTTGGGTATCTTCGTATCTCTTAAAGCTTCAAACAGAGCCATAGGATCACTTTTAATTACTATTTGTTCAATAGAATAAAAATTTTCACCTCGCATAACTGCATGCAAAGATACAATGCAAAATAAGAATAGCGGCTTAAAGTTCATGTGACTCCAGAAGTAGTTGTAGTAAATTTTGAAAAAAATTCAAAAAACATATTACTCTTCGTGACTATTTGTAATCATGAAGGAGGTTTCATGATTTTAAGGACCGTAAAAAATTATGCAACTTTTCAACTGGCTTAGAATTAGTCTAATTATTTAAAAAAGTTATAATAACAACCATTTTTTAACACCAGCCATAAAAGAGCATTCGATGATGAGCACAAAGATGAATACGAGAAAAAATTTTCTAGGCCTTTTTCTATTCTTTTCAATGTATCAAAATTGCCAATGCTGGCACCCCATCTATGACTTTAAAAATTTTCTCTATCATTTGGGCGTGTCGTCAGGAGGCGACGATTTTGATATAAACACGCCCTGCGAAATTTTCTGGCGTAACCAACGTAAACTGGAAACACTTTTAAATGAATTAGTTTGGGATTTAGATATAAAGTCCGAGATGAGTTTTGCCGAAGACACTTATATCCTTATTAACTCAAAAAAACTCACTCCTTTTGATCTTATACAGGCATTTTTAGCAGAAAAAAAAGATGATGCTCAGTTTTGGGAAAGTTATCTTTCCTCTAAGTCGCGCAAAGAGTATGAGAACGCCTTTCTTATTTATGAAAAAATAAAAAAATCTATCGCTCGTCTAGAAATTTACATCCAAGAGTTAACCGATAAAAAACAAAATAAAAATGGCAATACTTCATTACCATTTTCTGAAATAGTAGGGATTGGTCAATATCTTCATGCTATTTTGAATTCAGATGCTAAAAAATTTTCAAAGTTTAACTACCTATCACGAGCCTACGTAATAAGGCTTGTCATTGGCAATATGCGTCTTGAGCTTTTTGAGCTTACGACAATAATACTAGCTGGCATAGCAACCTGTTTCGCAAGTTGCTGTCGAGGGCATGCTTTAAGGAGTATTGAAGCCCAAAAAAGAAATGTGCCACTAAAAGATTTACCTTTTAATGGCACAGATACTTTTAAATTAATTGGAAAACAATTTAAAAATGCTCAAGAGATTAGAGCATTTATTAAAAAATTCATGAATGATTATCCATTTTGGAAATTTAAATGGTAGCCAATTAAATGCCGAAATATCTAATTGCCCCCAATGTCAAACTTGGCGCAAGAAGAGCCGTTGCCCATGCGGTAATATTTGCCGATGATGAAGGCTCTGTGCGATGCTCTCTTGCTATATTTTCTTGTGCATTACTTGATAAAATCCAGGCGAAAAGCAATGGGCATAGTTTTAATGCCTTCGTAACATAATCAGACTTCATGTGTGCAGGATACTTACCATAAGCATGCAATGATGCCTCTGAAAAACTTTTCATAAAATAATGCATTAGAAATACTGCCTTAAATTGTTGAGCCCAGCTAATAAATTCTTCTTTTTTTGATGGCTTTTTAAATGAATCAAATAGCTTTTGCGTAAAATCAGGCTTTTCTATTGCTTCTATTGTTTTCTCATCCATCTCATCCGCATCTATTACAAAATCATCCTCTGCTCGGCTATCAACACAGCTCATAGAAGCTATAAACAATGAGATAAGGGTTATACGATTAATGTGAAACATGAACGACTCCTGATGATTATGGTGTTAATATATGTGAAATTTTTTCTAAATTTGTGATTCCCTGGGGGAAAATATTAATTTTTACCTTTTATAATAATATCATCGCCATTTTTTGTGATGATTATTTCATTAGGTTGTTCTTTGCAAAGATTCCACCAACTAATAACTATCTGAGACAATCTTTTACGATCTAAGCTTATATGAGGACTGGTTGAAGAAACAGAAAAAATATCGTATATAAGCACCCTCTCATTTTTTTCAATATCACTACTATCAGTGGTTGCCGTATCATTCTTAGGATCATTTAACCAATCTTGCCAGATGTTGGATTTATTTTGCCCAATATCTATTAGATAATCTATTAAAAACTCCAATACAGTATCACTAGACTTCTCTATAACTTGATAAGAAGAATTTATTTTTTGCAATTTAATATATTCCATATTTTTATTGAATTAGAGTGAGCGGTAATAATTTCTGCGCCTTCATTAATCACAATTTTTATTTTTACCTTCTATAATAAAATCATCCGCTTCCTTATAGATGACTATCTCGTTAGGTTGTTCTGCATAAACCTTTTCCCATTGATCCAATATATTTAATAAATTCTCTTGACTAATTGTTAAATGAGAATCAGTAAATTTTTCTGAGGCATCATAAAGAAGAACAATATTCCCATCTTTTTTCACTCGTGTAGCGTTGGAGACAGTAGAGTCATAATCAGGATTTTTTAACCAATTTTTCCAGCTACTCACTCCATCATATCCAACATCATCTGTTAAAAAATCTACTAAAAACCATAGCATTGTATCATTTGAAGCATCTTTCACACCATAATATGAATTCTTTCTTTGCATTATTAAATATTCTAACTGCAGCAATTTTTTTGTCTCGATAACCTTTTGCATTAATTCTTCTTCAGTAAAAAAACCGCCAGGGAGCCCTTGATGATCTTCTTCAAATTCAGAAAACCTGTTTACCACTTGACTCAGATCGAAAAATACCCTTGCTTCATTATTCTTCAAGGTACCAAAACCCAATTCCAAGTCATAACAATCATAATATTCATTACAAAACGTTGGGGCATCAATTTTTTTATTTAAAAATTGATCTATCAGCCAATAAAGTCTTCTTTTATCTGCTTTTGCAAACATATTATTTTACTCTTAAAATTAAGTTACTCACCCTCAAATCTCAGAAAAAGCAAATCATTCTTTCCTACTTCTTCGACACCCCGTTCAATGGGGCTTAATATTTTCTCAGCTATGTCCCCAGACTGTCTTAAAATTTCTATCTCTTTTTCTACCTGTTCTAATTGCTTTGCATTAAAGATGGTATCGCCTACATAGTCAACAAATGGCAAACATTTCAAATCTTTTTCTTCCGCCATTTTTGTTAAATACAGTAGATCTTCTTCTTCTATGAGTCCTACATATTTTTGAACTTCACCATTTTCATCTATAATACGTAAAGCTATCGCCATAAAGACCCCTGTATTTATCCTATCTCCGACTATGAAACAATTTATTTTATTTTTTTGAAGGTATTACCCGCCCTCAAATTTCATAAAAAGTAGATTTTCCATCCTTACTTCTTCAGCGCCCTTTTCAATAAGATTTAATATTTTCTCATCTATAAGCCTTGAATTTCTCAGGATTTCTATCTCTTTTCTTATTTGCCGTGATTGTTTTGCATTAAAAATCGTATCGCCGCCATAACCTATAAAGGGTAAACATTTCAGATCTTTTTCTCGCGCTATTTTTGCTAAAGATCTTAAGCCTTCCTCTTCTATAAGCCCTATGCAACTTTGAACCTCTCCATCTTCATCTATAATGTTTAAGACTATAGCCATAGACCTCCTTATTTTGGATATACTGTTACAAAGCCATTTTTTGTTTCATTTAAAACCACGATCACCCGTGATGTCTCTTGCCCAGCAACATTAATACCAATTATTCTTCCTACATCGAATACTTTCCTGTATTCATCTATTTGAGTTCCCTTTATCCAAGCATCTAAAGCAAGTTCAGCGTAGTTTTCACCGGGATTGAATATTGATTTTACAAAAGGAATAGCTTTTTCCCCGCCTCTTACATGTGAATTATAAACATGCTTTAGAAACTTCTTAGTTGGCCGAAGGCCTAGGGCTTCAAATTGCTTACCATAACGAATTACAACTTCTTCATATGATAATATCTTCTCTATGCTGCCTATTTTTTGATCTCTTACTATCTCTATAAACCCAGCCTGGGCAGTTTTAGCTTCTTGAATAAACGCATCAACTAAATTATTAAGCCGCTCACTTTTCTGAATTTCACTAATTTTAGCTGCAATGCCACTTTCTTGCGCCACTTTACCAAGCGACTTCGCTATTTTTGTCAAACGAGCTGGCAGGAGGAATTCAACGCCAAGCGTTGCTCCTTCACGCGCCCAATCATTGAGCTTCATTTCGCTCATTTGCCCTTTTAGATGAGTAAGAATCGCCGTAAGCTCGTTGCCTAATTCATTCGCCTTTTGCTGCGCCAAAGGAGAACCTACCTCAGTTAGCCAAGTAAGCTCTTCCAACTCGACTAACACTTTGTTAAGAGTAAATAAAAGATTGCGAATATCTTGCAATGTTTGAATGGGATGAAGAATAGGAGAAACTAAATTCTCAACACCCTTAAAAACTCCTTCAACAATAGCCTTATCTATCTCTAAAAGTTTTTTCGCTGCATTAAAAAGTTTCTTGGCGACATCAATATGGTTAAATGCCTTAACTAATTCCCCTTCATATGCGTAATTAAGAACGCTAGTTAAAAGCCTAGTAAAGCCATGCTTTAGCTCACTACGAGAAAGTTCCTTTTGATCAAAATAAAACCTGTGAAGCTCTTTTGCTTGGTCAATGACTTCTTGTTGAAGATGCAGCTGAACAATATTGCCTTTTCCAAAATCAAATCTTTCAACCTCTGTACCCACCTCTTTAAAAAGATCTTTAACTTCTTGAGGAAGCTCACGAGCCAGAAGCAATCCAACAGGGCCTTTTGAAGTTAATTCTCCTATTGCCAGCAACCTTTTCTGCACGTCAGAAGAATCCTCTCCCTTCTCATGCAACTTTTGCACCTTATCCTTCAAAGATGTTTCATAATTTTTAAGCTCAATTTTATGTTCTTCTAAACGCTTAGTAGCATTTATTTGGGCCTCACGTAATTTTTTGTCTTCAGCAGCTTTTAATTCTCGAGCATTTTTTTCTGCTTCCGCCTGCGCACGAGCTTGGACTCTATCACTTTCTCTAGAACGTAACTTATCGTCAATCTCCTGAACTATACTTAGAAAATCATGCCTCTTATCTTTGGGAAACTGTGAATATATTTTTTTTCTAAGTTCAATCGAATTTTTTAATTTTGTCGTATATGCAGAACCATACCCAGGCGTATCCAAAAGCCCTAGCAAAATTTCTCGATAGTTGCTATCCAGCCAACATAAATGCTGTTCAATATAATAGGCCCGCAACTCTGGAGAGCTTTCCACAAGCCCACGATAACCATTATGAACTAAAGGATCATTCATTAAACGTTCAAGATGTGGGCCTATTTCATCTATTCTTAATTTTTCAGGAAAAATAAATGGATCGGAACCTACCACACCCTCGACTTTTACCGACACCATTCTACGATTTGGCTTTTTATCATCATAGTAATTAGGCTTGCCCGCAAGCAACCGGTACAGGATGCTACCTTCTTTTATATAACCATGATCCTTTGCCATTGTTGCAAGTATGGCTAAAGCACTTAATGCACATACCACCTCATTATTACTTAC
>JABCYS010000019.1 GCA_013290085.1 Candidatus Babelota bacterium | reverse complement strand
GGGGAAACTGCCGGTACCCAAAAATGATGAACCGCTTGCAAAGCACCAGCTAATAACGCACTGCTCGATATAAAAAGGATAAAGGACATTAAAATACGCAACAACCGAGCAGCCATCACTACTTGATACTCTTGCCAGCCTGGTGCCAATAATGAGATAACAAAGTACGCCTTCCAACTGACTAAACCTATAATCAGAAGAACGATTCCCTCAAAAACTAAAAATGAAAGCGTTAATAGATGGCTGACGCGCCCACGCTCACCCTCTTTAATCATCTTGACTACATTGGGAACCAGAGCCGAGCTCAATGCGCCTTCAGCAAAAATCTGCCGTAACAGATTTGGTATTTGATAAGCAACCCGAAATGCATCAGCCATTTCCTTGGTGCCCATGTAACGAACCTGCATAATTTCACGGACCAGCCCCAGCATTCTACTCACCAGGGTCGAACCACCAACTTGCGTCGTTTTTTGTAAAATAGATTTTTTATGTAAAGCATTACTCATGTGCAACTCGTGCGTAAGAAAAAAAGATATTGTTAAACTTTAGCTTTTTTTAAAATTCCGTCATCCATATGCCAAACTTCGCTCACTGATTGTGCAACATAAGGATCATGGGAACTGATAATGAGTCCCATCGACCATTCGCGTTGGTAATCAAGAAGCAAGGTAATAATAGTTTTGGCTGTTTCATGATCTAAATTACCCGTTGGTTCATCGGCAAGAAAAAAAGCCGGTTTATTAAATAAAGCCCTGACCAATGCTACCCGTTGTTGCTGGCCACCTGACAGGGATGCGATATGCGCCTGTGCTTTATGTTCAAGACCAACGCGGCGTAATAATTCATGCGCATGTTCACGGGAGTTTTGAGCACTCAGCCCGGCCACCATGCCTTTGAGCATGACATTTTCAAGAACAGAAAGTTCATCAATCAGATAGGGGGATTGAAAGGCGAGGCCAAGAGAAAAACTTAAAAAGTGTTCTTTTTCGCGCTGGGTAAATGAAGAAATATTTTTTCCATCGAAACTTACCGTTCCTCCGTCAGGGGTATCGAGTCCGGCAAGTAGGTGCATAAAGGTTGATTTACCCGAGCCTGAAATACCGGTAATCGCGTATGAAGTCCCTTGAACAAACCGGGCATCAACACCGTGTAATACTTCGGTAACTATTTTTCCTTGGACATAATGCTTTTTGATGCCATGGGTTTCAAGGATCTTTGGAACAAACACTGACACAACATAATTCCTAAAAAAGATAAAAAAAGTCTTTTAATCATAGCTCTTTTATTTAAAAAGCCTACCTCGTTTCGGGAATTCTTGTTTTTGAAAAGGAAGCTCCTCTAGACTTGAGAATGAGGGGAAAAGAAAATCAATGTTACCAGGGGGAATTTTCCATGAAAAATTCAAAGAATGTCCAAAGCATACCAAAGTCGTTGCCGGTCATCCCGACGATGGATGTCGTAGTGTTTCCACACATGATCGTACCATTACTTGTTCTTGATGAGCGCATCATAAAGGGCATTAACCAGTCGCTTGAAGAATCTAAGATGGTACTCTTGCTTGCTGCTAAAAAACAGATCACTGATCAACAGGGAGCTATTGGCACCCAAGATCTTTACAGCATTGGTACGGTTGCCTCCATTATGCGGCTTATCAAAATACCAGAAGGCGGTGTTAAAATTTTAGTGCAAGGTGTCTGTAAAGCCCATGCAACTGAGTTGCTGGCTGATGAAAACATCTTGAGCGCAAAAATCAAGGAAGTTAATTTTGATTACAACCAAGACGACCCTGAGTTGTCAGCTCAAATAAAAAATATTAAAGAGCTTGCTGAAAAAATGGCTGCTTCAGGACAATCATTTAGCCCTGACTTCCACATGATTTTAGCAAAGATCCAAGACCCAGAAAAAATAGCTGATTTTATACTTTCTCATCTCAACTTAACCGTTGAGCGAGCGCAAGAGCTTCTTGAAACTAAAAATCTTAAAGAGTTCTTGGCAGAAATTTATCACCAACTGACCCAAGAAATAGAAGTGGCAGAAGTTCAAGAGCGCATAAAAAATAATGCGCGTGATTCTATGAACAAATCGCAGAAGGAATATTATTTACGCGAACAATTACGTGCTATTAAAAAAGAACTTGGTGAAGATGATAGTGAAGAAGTAGAAGTTGTTCGTGAAAAACTTTCTAAGCTTACGCTTCCTGATGAAGTGTATACCGAAATTAATCGTCAATTAAATCGTCTTGAACGCATGGCGGCTGATTCAATGGAAGCAACGGTAACCAGAAGTTATCTTGAATGGATCATGGCATTGCCGTGGAACAAGGAAACAAAAGATAATCTTGATATTTCGCATGCGAAAAAAGTTCTTGATGAAGACCATTATGGTCTTAAAGAAATTAAAGATCGTATTTTAGATTTCATCTCTATTCGTAATCTAAAACAAGATGGCTATGCCCCTATTTTATGTTTTGCTGGTCCTCCAGGCGTAGGTAAAACATCTCTTGGTAAATCAATTGCCCGCAGCCTTGGTCGTGAATTTGTACGTATCTCTCTTGGCGGCGTTAAGGATGAAGCAGAAATCCGTGGTCATAGAAGAACCTATGTTGGTGCTATGCCGGGTAGATTTATTCAAGCTATTCGCAAAGCAGGTTCGTTAAACCCGGTCATCATGGTGGATGAAATAGATAAACTTGGTGCTGATTTTAGAGGCGATCCATCAGCGGCCATGCTTGAAGTGTTAGATCCGCAACAAAACAAAACTTTTTATGATAACTATCTTGGTGTGCCGTTTGATCTTTCAAAGGTTATTTTCATTGCAACGGCAAACAATATGGAAACCATTTCTGATCCGTTACGTGATCGTATGGAAGTCATTCATCTTTCTGGGTACACCCATGAAGAAAAATTGCACATTGCCCAAGATTATTTAGTTAAACGTGCTATCGAAGATTCTGGTCTTGATGGCAAGCAAGTAAGTTTGGCTACCGATGTTCTTAAAGATATTGTCATCAATTACACGCGTGAGTCTGGCGTACGACAATTGGAAAGAACTATTCGTAAGCTTTTCCAAAAAGCAGCGCGTCTTTTTGTTGAAGAGCAAAAGGTTGCCTCCTTCTCTCTTGAAAATATCGACAAATATCTTGGCCCGCGTCGTTTCTTGGAAGATGACGTTAATCACAAAGATCAGATTGGTATTGCCAATGGTCTTGCATGGACTTCCTACGGCGGTGAAATGATTAGAATTGAAGCAGTGCTTATGCCAGGAAAAGGCCGACTCATTTTAACCGGTCAACTTGGCAACGTGATGAAGGAGTCTGCGCAAGCAGCATTGAGTTATGCTCGTTCTCATGCCAAAGCATTTGGTATTAATGATAAAATGTTCTCGCAATCGGATTTGCATATTCACGTACCTGCAGGCGCTGTACCAAAAGATGGTCCTTCTGCTGGTATTACCATGCTTTCATCAATACTTTCAGCGTTTACCCATCGTCCGCTCAATGCGCAGTATGCCATGACCGGGGAGCTGAATTTACGTGGTGACGTTATGCCTATCGGTGGTGTGAAGGAGAAATTGCTTGCAGCTAAACGTAATGGCATTGCAAACATTATCTTCCCGCATAAAAATAAAAACGATATGGTAGGTCTTGAAGAACTATTAAACGACATAAATGTTATCTGGGTACATAGTGCTGAAGAAGTTCTACAACACGTACTCCTTGCCACGGAAGCAAAGCCCGTAAAAGGCTAATATGAAAATATTGACCATTGGTGGTGCAACACAGGATATTTTTATTGTGTATGAAGATGCAGAAACAATGCATCTTCATACCAAGACCGAAACGCTCTCCTACCTGCTGCTCAAAGAAGGCGGCAAGATTGAAGTTAAAGATATTTTGTACTCTTCCGGTGGTGGCGCTAACAACGCAGCCTTTTCATTTAAGAAACAAGGGTTTGAAGTAACGCCTTTTTTAAAAATTGGGAAGGATCAGGCCGGGCAGTTTGTTTTACAAAAGTTAGCAGAAGCTGGCATACCTTCAGAGCTGGTCATTCAAGCAGCTGGTAGCAGCACGGGTATTTCATTTATTATCCCTTCACTGGAGCGAGACCGCACTATTTTCGCCTTTCGTGGAGTAAATGCATCAATTGCCAAGAACGAATTTCCGCTTGATGCCATAGCGTCTCATGATTACGTATACATTACCTCGCTCAGTGGCGAATCTTCACAGTTATTGTTGCCCATCACGCAGATGGCAAAGAAGAATAAGGTGTTTGTTGCAACCAATCCCGGCACGAGCCAATTAGTTGCCGGCGCACCTATGTTGCGTGAGTCGTTGCCAAATATAGACGTTCTGATTTTAAATAGTGCTGAAGCTAAAAAGTTTATGCTCTCGTTAGTGCAGACAAATAGTTCTTTAAAACAATCTCTCTCCAGCACACCTAAATCAAAAAACAAACAACAAAAACCGTCCTTGCTCGAAGGACCTATTAGCATAGAAGATGTTTCATTCAACTTTGATGCATTTTTTAATGCGGTGCTCTCGTACGGACCCAAGATGGTCGTTGTTACCAACGGCGCTGAAGGTGTGTATTGCGCTACAAGGGATCATATTTATTTCCACGCCAGCTTGCCCGTTAAGGTAGTAAACACGCTTGGCGCTGGTGATGCATTTGGTTCAACCTTTGTAGGGGCACTTGCTGCAGGAAAATCTATTGAGCAAGCATTGCGCCACGGCATCATCAATGCGGCTTCAGTCATTAGCTTTATGGACACTAAACAAGGGTTGCTGAGTATGCAGGAGTTGGAAAAGCGGGAGAAGGAATTAAAGGCTGATCTGCTGCAGAAATTTTCGTTTAAATCCTAACCTTTTTTCAGACATGACAAGAATGGTCGAGATGTCCTTGTATGGATTTTTATAAAAAATTTTTAGATCGTAAGTGCCAAATCAACCGAAAACTCAGGATAGATCTTTTTTATCAAGCCCATAGTTTTTAAGCTTGGATTGCATCTTCCGGCCTCTAGTCGCTGGTAGCTGTACAACTTTTCAAAGCCCATTTTTTCTGCAACTTCTTTTTGCGTCCATCCATGCTTCATCCGCCAATATCTAACCAGAAAAGAAAAGGCTATTTCGGGATCTAATGATACCGCGACGACATCTTTAGACGCTTTTATGGTTCTGTTTGGCATAGCAGCTAAATCTTTAGAGTTTGGTCGTTCTTCAACATAGAGATTTAAGGCCTCTTGCATATTCAACTGTAGCTCTTTCTTTGTACCTGCTTGTGTAAAACAGCCCTTGAGCTCAATGCATTGAGCCCAAAAAACGTTACCTTCTTTGTGAATTTTAAAATGATATTGCATAACTTAAACCTTTTATTTTTGAGTTTCTAAAAGCTTCATTAAGGCGTGTTCTAGACCTTTAGACAATTCCTTGTGATTTGGAATAATCACAGTCGGACAACCTTTTTTCTTCAATTTCATATGGCTGCCTTTGCCGCCAGGTACAACCTTGTAGCCAGCTTTTTCAAATAATTTAGATAGGTTTTTCCCGCTGATAGGCACAACTAACTCCTTTTTTTATGATAAGGATATAGTTACCAATTATATTTGGTTTTTGTCAATAAGGTGTAGGCGCCGCCGAGAAGTGGAATAAAATCAACTCCACCAGTTCTGAATGCGTCTCCTAAAGAGACCCATCTCTCACTTCTCACTCTCTTCTACAAAAAAAATTGCTGATAAAAAATTTTCTCCTCACCGCCCTTGCAATCAATCATGTGAAAAAAATAAATCCCCAAAA
The DNA here is from genome assembly GCA_013290085.1 of Candidatus Babelota bacterium. The sequence goes on along the minus strand of JABCYS010000019.1, from coordinate 5,464 downwards.
ATCATTTTGACCGCGAAGCAATAATACTTTAAGGTAGAGCGAATTATTTTTTGACTGATCAACCGCTGGGGGAACTAAATGAAACAGATTAATGTTGGCAAAAGCCTCCTGATCGTTTTAAGCATCAGCGCATCTCTGAAGACACAACCACTACACGCCGTAACACCTCAACAAGCCTTTGCACAAAAAATGAGTGGTCTCGTCACTGGTAGCGCCAAAATTTTAGGTTTAACTGCCGCAGCAACTCTGTATTTTTTCCGGCGAACACAAGCTCGTGGTATTGATCAAGCTCCCCACAATCTCGGTCGAGAATTAATGCCCATTCCTCAAAGTAGTGCCCTCATTCCTGCAGTACCCACTATTCCTGTAGCGCCGACTCAACAGCTCATCCCTGTACCGCCATCCGATCTTTTAGCAACCACTCAACCCTCAACACCAACTACTGATGTTGTTGTAGTTAAGAGAAGGTTCAAAGATATTGGCCCGCGCACTCTTACCATCTGCACCGCTGGCCCCTTATTTATGTGGGCATTGGTTTCTTTACCTCCTATCTATTTTTCCGTGATTTTAGGAATAATATTGCTCTACATTCTCGCAAGTGAATGGCCACGGCTTGCTACATCTAAATGGACACGCGCCCTTACTCCCCTCTACCCTGTTCTCCCGTTTTGTATTGGTATCTACCTTATCCAAAATCCCGCCTATCGTAATCTTTTGGTCTATCTTTTTGCCATGGTTTTTGCGCACGATATTGGCGCATATCTAGCCGGATCAGCGCTGGGAAAAACAAAAATTGCACCACGCATAAGTCCCAACAAATCGTGGGAGGGATGTGCAGGAGGACTCGTGTTTGCAACAATGGCACTAAAGCTCATGCTTCACATTTCACAAAAATCTATGGGGCCAGAGCAGATGGCATCCCTGGTCTTGCCTGTTTCGCTGATAGGCACCGCGGGTGATTTTTTTAAATCGTGGCTCAAGCGCCACGCGGGGATTAAAGATTCTGGCAATGCAATTTTGCAGAAAACTGGACATGGTGGCTTTCTTGATCGTGGTGATAGCGCTATGGCAGCCGTATTTTGGTTCTTCTTATTCAGAAACCAACTTGCTTCCACACTCCTGAATAATGGAAGTATTTTAAAACAGATTGAACCGGCTTAGGCCAACGAACTAACTCGAAGGCTTAATCCGTTTGGACTGTACCGCCTGAATCTGCGCCTTTGCTCCCCAGGGAGATTCCTTTTTTCCGTAGTTACTTAAAATGAGATATTTATAGTCTTCATCAAGTGTTTTATCTTTTTCTTCGTACTTTTTCTTTACCCGTTCCCACACTTCATCATTCACCGTCAAATCCGCCACCATGAAGTAGCGGGCAGAACGACCGCCCTCACACAGCTCACTCGTGTTAAGACAACCCTCTTTGGTAAATTTATATTTTTTCTTCCCATACCCAACCTCAATGTACCGCAGGTCATCCCATGACTTGAATTTTTTGTCTGTTACAAGAGGTACACAGGCACGAGCCCCTTGCGCAACTTCGAGATATTTTGGCGTGAGACGGCTAAACCGTAATTCAACATCGATAGGTTTACTCGAGTTGTTCCACAGCACAATAACGTCTTGCCGCAGAGAACAACGAGCCCCTTCAGATACTTTATACGCTATAAAAGCACCTGCTACCGTCAATAACAACAGCAAGGCCCCGATACTTATAATTTTTAATCTTTTCATTAACTCATCCCTTTTTCTTTTTTATACCATTTTTGTAGAGCATCTCGATATAGTTTTGTGGAAGAACGCGTTGAACCTTCCAGCATATTGCTAAAGAAGCTCAATTGGATTAGCTTAATGCTAACAGTTTCAAAAAGGATTTTTTTCTATGGACAAGGCTACAAAAAAGCAAGGTACGGTACTGCGTGTTAGCGGTACCATTATTGATGTACAATTCCCCCGAGAATCTGCTCCAAATATTCTTAATGAACTTTACATAGATATCCCTTCAAGCAATACCCACCCTGCTACTCGTGCAACCATCGAGGTTGCCCAACAATTAGGCGACGATGTCGTTCGTTGTATCGCCATCGAAAATGTATTTGGTATTTATCGCGGACTTCCGGTCGTAGATACCGGTGGTCCTATCAAAGTACCGGTTGGTAAAAAAAACTTAGGCAGAATTTTTAATGTTACCGGTCAGACCATCGACGGACTCCCAGAAATAAAAGCTGAAGAAAAATGGTCTATTTACCGAGAATCTCCAACATTGGTCGAGCAAAAAATAGAAAATGCGATCCAAGAGACTGGCATAAAAATTATTGATCTTATTTGTCCCTATCTCAAAGGTTCAAAGATCGGGCTTTTTGGTGGTGCGGGTGTAGGAAAAACAGTTTTAGTTACTGAACTTATTCGTAACATCGCCATTGAACACGGTGGCTTTTCTGTATTTACCGGTATTGGTGAACGAACGCGTGAGGGTAATGAGCTTTGGCTTGAAATGAAACAAACCGGCGTCCTTGATAAGACCGTACTTGTTTTTGGTCAGATGGGTGAAATGCCTGGCGCACGTTTTCGTGTAGGGCTTACGGGGCTGACCATGGCCGAATATTTTAGAGACCATGAAAAAAAAGATGTTCTTCTTTTTGTCGATAATATTTTCCGTTTGGTACAGGCAGGTTCTGAAGTTTCTGCTCTTCTTGGCAGAATGCCATCAGCAGTTGGTTACCAACCAACCCTTGCTTCTGAAATGGGTGCGTTCCAGGAGCGAATTACCAACACCGTCAATGGTGCTATCACTTCTATTCAGGCGGTCTATGTTCCTGCGGATGATATAACTGACCCTGCTCCTGCAACAACGTTCATGCACCTTGATGCAAGTACGGTTCTTTCGCGCAAGATGGTTGAGCTTGGACTTTATCCCGCCATAGACCCTCTTGAATCAAATTCAAAGGGATTAAATGCGAACATAGTTGGTGAAAAACATTATCGCGTTGCACGCCAAGTGCAGGCTATGTTGCAAAAATACAAAGAACTACAAGACATTATTGCTATCTTGGGCATGGATGAACTTGCTGATGAAGATAAGATCATCGTCAAACGTGCAAAAAAGATACAAAAATTTCTTACGCAGCCACTCTTTACCGCAGAAACATTTACCGGCATGCCAGGCAAGTATGTAAGTCGGGAAAAGGCGGTTGATGATTTTGAAAAGATTATTCAAGGCGAGTACGACCATTTACCTGAGGCTGCTTTTTATATGGTAGGCACCATTGAAGAGGCGCAGGAGAAAGCCATAATTCTTGAGGCTGAGTAGTGGAACTTACCATCATTAGTCCAACCCAAAAAACAGTTGTTTCGATTGCGTGGCTTGAAGTTAATACCACTGTTGGCAACTTTGTGATTCAACCGGGCCATGCTTCTACTCTTTTGATTCTTGCCGAGCACAAAGCGATTACGTATTGTCTAGCCAGTGGCAAACAGGAGTCGACGGTGATTCCTGGCGGCATTGTAGAAATAACTCCTACGACTGCAACTATTGTGATGCAGGGATGAAAAAGAGATTTGAAAGTAAATGGAGTTTATTAAACTTCATATATTCCACCAAGATGATGAGCTAAGAATTTTGGGTGTGGCACTCCTAAAGAGATTCGAACTCTTATCTCCTTCGTCTGAGCGAAGGATCCTACCAATTGAACGATAGTGTGCCACTGTTCGCGACAAGGCGAACCAATTTCTATGAATGCAGATATATTAAGGCATTAACAAACATCTTAAAATTTAAAACGGAGGACTATTTTAGAACTTTCTTGGAAAAATAATTAAGTGGCCTTATTGCATCTCTAAAAAAAGACGCTACTTTTTTAATTTGATCTTTTTCTTCTTCTCTGTGTGATTCGGCGGTTTTCAATGCTAGCTCATATAGATCGTTTAACTTCGCATCAAAACCAAATCCGTTCTGTCCCAAAAAGTGTAGTGCTGTAAATAACGCCGTTCTTTTATTTCCATCAATAAATGGATGGTTTTTGATCAAGTGATAAAAATACACTGCCGCTAAATTATACAACGCTTGATCAGATTTTTTACCATACTCAATTACTCTCAACGGTTGATTGATCGCTGATTCAAGCAAGCCCTTGTTATGAATGCCATCCCTCCCACCAAATAACTTAATAACCATCTGGTGAAACTCAGTAACATCGGCAATGCTTATTAAATGCGGAATGTTCTGTTGCTTCATGTTTTTGCCAACTTTTTAAAAACGGAAGCATACTTGTCTAGTATTTTAGAAGTTATTTCTTTTTTTGTTTTTTCACTAATAGGAGACTTGGACTTTTTGCGTTGGATAATAAGGGCGTTATCGATTACAAACATATTGAAATCAGTCTGTTTATTAATGCCCAATGCTTCTTGGGTTTTTTTATCAATTTTAATAACCAATTCATCATTTTTTTTTATTTTTTTTGTCATCATATTCCTATAAAATTTCGATTGCCTTTGATCTGTTTCATTTTATGTTTTAAGACAAGTGTCGTACCTTTGATAGCCCAATAATCTTTGGGATCACTTTTTATGACCCTGAAAGACCTTCTTCTTTCAAAGTAGTCACGTTTCTATTTTCTAAGCAAGCCTTGAAAAAATATAACATAGACCAAAGGAGATATTCAATTGAATTTGAACAATTTGAGATAGATAAATCAGAGAAAATTTGGCATCCCTTAGGGGATGTATTTCGAACTCGTGAGACTAAGTTTACTTCGAGCTTGAAGGCCCTTGATTCTTGGCCTGGTACTTTTCTTGCTCGTCTTGTAGAGCTTTGACTGATTTCTTAGGATCGCTAAAAGTATTTGAGCTATTATTTCCTTGGGCCCCTGGTCTCCTAGAAACAATTATACGCAAATTAGGTATTGTCGAACCAGGCGCATTAGTCTGTAACATAGACTTCTTCGATATATATAGACTTTCTATTGTCCTAATTTCCCGCAATTTATCCTTCCATTTGAATGTCACTACATTTTCAGAAGAAGCATGAGGCCCATCGCTTTCAGCAAAAAATGCATAGGGTCCTTCTTTATCAAAATAATAAATTTCACAAGGAATAGATGACAACCCTGAAGAAGCCCATGGCGACCAAGGGAAGCTACTATTCATAGCACTAGCGCCACTTGTTAACGCGAGGAGAGAGAAGAGAAGATATTTATTCATAGAAACACCCTTTTAGTTAATTAATGTTAAAAAATATTTGGTTCTGGAGTCTACTGGCGTCCCTTAGGGGACGTATTTCGAACTCGTGAGACTACGTTTACTTCGAGCTTGAAGCCCCTTGATTCGTGGCCGGCTCGTCGTTGTTCTTTTCTTTTAGAGCTTTGATTCTTTCACGTTCCATAGGATCGCTCAAGGTATTTGAGCTATTATTTCCTTGGGCCCCTGGTCTCCTAGAAACAACAAACTTAATCACATTACCACACCGAGA
>JABCYS010000018.1 GCA_013290085.1 Candidatus Babelota bacterium | reverse complement strand
AATTTCTTGAAGAGCGTAATAAATTTCACTCCAATATGCCTCATGCGCAGGTTTGCCAAGGTCGCGGTGCAGTGCGTCGAGAATTTCTTGCTCATGATCAAGAAGTGCTCGTTCTAATTTCTTGAGCTGCTTAGTGCGGAAAGCTAAGTCTCGTGTTTTTCCTGAAGCAAAAAAATGTCGTTGTTTTTCAACAATGGTATGCATCATCAAAACTCCTTAAAAAATTCCTATGATAATTTTAAAAGCAGTTAATTTTATATTTAGGAATAATTTTATCAGCGGTAACGAATACTAAATCATCGACAATGCATTGCGCAATTAAAAGGCGATCAAATGGGTCATGATGGATTAATGGCAAATGTTCCACACAGAGTGCGTGATCGGAAGTCATCGGTAAAATCTCAAAATCGTCGGTATCTAAAATTTCTTTTAAATTGTCAGGGGCCTTGAGTTTATTTAATGATTTTTTTATAACGATTTCCCAAATACTTACTGAACTTACCAGTATGTGGTTATCAGGATTCTCAATTAAACTTCTTAATTTTTTTGTTAGTTTTTTGTCATCGGAAAGCCACCACAATAAAATATGTGTGTCGAGTAAATACATATTCATTTGAAATTCTTCATAAATTTAGGGGGTAGCACATCGAAGTCCTTTTTAATGGTGACCTTGCCAGACCATGATCCCGGCTTTCGAGCGCTTTTTTTCTGTTTAAAGGCAATTATTTTTGCAACGGGATGGCCCGCCTTGCAAATAATTATTTCTTCTCCCTGAGATGCGAGATCTACGAGTTTTGAGAGATTGGTTTTTGCCTCGTGCAAATTTGCTTTTTTCATGGTTTCCTTCGGCTGAAGTTATTATACTAATTCAATATTAGCTAAGCTTAGCTAATATTGTCAATGGTGAAGGTTTTTTGTCTGGGCGCTCAATTTTAGTTAGTCGTGTTGGGCTTTCAAATGTTGATCAACCCACGCATAGGCTGTGCGCATACCTCAGAGAATCTTAAAGTTAGAGAAGGAACGAGAGCTGTCAATCACGCCGTACAGCATCTGCTGGGTACGTTATATTTTCTCCGTGTACTACAGCCCACGGAGTTAGAGTATGTGGTTTTGCAGAGGAGAGACTGATTATATCAATTACTTCAATCTTCCGAACCAGGAGCGCATCGCCAATCAATGATCGATGACAACGCCACGGAACGGCTTCGCTGCACATGATTGCTACTGTTTTTGTGTGCGCTAGTTCAATAAGTTTTTGTATTCCTTCTTTAAACGCTTCCGTCTGCATATAATCGGCAAATCCGCGAAATGATAAATTTTCCCATGCAGTATTAACCGAATCGACATGTGCATGTCGAAAGCCTCCCAAATTTTTTTGATGGCGATAACCAAGGTGATGCGCTCGTAAAGTTTCTGCTAACTCTGGGCCATTAAATTGAGGATTGTGTTTTGATTTTGGTATGGTGCGGATATCGACCAGCTCCGTGATATGGTAATGCCGTAGCAAATCAAAAAATTCTTCGATGGACCTTGTTGAATGTCCGACCGTAAATATGGTTAACTTTTTTTCATTCATGAGAGAATCTGAAAGTTAGAGAGCGTGACGGATTTCTAAATTGTCAGTCGAAGATTCGGATTCCTTTGTTAATCCGATGACATTGTTCCTGGCTGGTAGTTGTTTTTGTACAACTAATAGATCGCTTGCAACCATTTCCTTCACGAGTTCGTAAAAATTTGTTTTCGGTTGCCAACCAAGAACGGTTTTTGCCTTAGTAGCATTACCACATAACTGATCCACTTCGGTCGGCCTGAAATATTTGGGGTCTATTGCTACAATTTTTTCTCCCGTAGCTTTATTGATTCCATATTCTTGATCCCCTGAGCCGTGCCACTCTACCTCAATGCCAGCCGCTGAAAAAGCAAGCTCGGCAAATTCACGCACGGTATGCATCTCTCCAGTTGCAATTACAAAGTCAGTTGGATGGTCTTGTTGCAACATTAACCACATGGCCTCAACATAATCTCGTGCATGCCCCCAGTCACGTCGAGCATCTAGATTTCCTAAGTAGACTGTTTTTTCTAGCCCATATTTAATTTTTGCAACGGCAAAGGTTATTTTTCTGCTTACAAAGGTTCTGCCTCGGCGGGGTGATTCATGATTAAAAAGAATTCCGTTACAGGCAAAGATGCCATAAGCTTCTCTGTAATTTTTAGTAATCCAATAGCCATATAATTTGGCAACCCCATAAGGCGATCTTGGATAAAATGGTGTTTTTTCTGTTTGTGGGACCTCTTGCACCTTGCCAAATAATTCACTTGTTGAGGCCTGATAAAATTTTGTTTTCTTCTCCAAATTCAGAATTCTAATAGCTTCTATAATGCGCAAAGTTCCTATCCCATCCACTTGAGCAGTGTATTCAGGCAGCTCAAAAGAGACTGCAACGTGACTTTGTGCTGCAAGATTATAAATCTCTTCGGGCTGTATGTGCTGAATAAGCGAGATAACGTTTGTAGCATCAGTTACATCTCCATAATGCAATATAAAACGTTTCTCAGCGGTTTCATGAGGATCTTGATAGATATGGTCAACTCGCCCTGTGCTGAGCAATGAAGTGCGTCGCATTACCCCATGCACTTCGTAACCTTTATTGATTAAGAATTCAGCAAGATAAGAGCCATCTTGGCCAGTTGCTCCAAAAATGAGAGCCTTTTTACGTGGTGTTGGTTTATTTTCTGTTGCATAGATGCAGACACATGTGCTTATTAATACTAGAAAAAGCAGTTTCTTCATTCGCCCACCAGTTTTTATAATTAGAAGATTTTGTTTTGCAAGCACCATTCATACGTTTTTTGAATGCCATCGTGCAAATTAGTTTTAGCTTTCCATCCTAACGCATTAAGTTTTGTTACATTCAGTTGCTTTTTAGGTGTTCCATCCGGCTTGGTAAAGTCATTCTCAATAGTGCCCTGATATCCAACAATGTTTTTTATCATAACCGCAAGGTCTACTATTGAAATATCCTCGCCAGTGCCAATATTCACCACCTCTTCGCTATCATAATTATTCATTAAAAAGAGGCAGGCATCAGCCAAATCATCAACGTACAAAAATTCACGATAGGGTTTACCACTTCCCCAGATGATAACGGCATTTTTATTTTGTTGTTTTGCCTGATGAATCTTATAAAGAAGGGCTGGTAAAACGTGTGAACTGTTGAGATCAAAGTTGTCTCGAGGACCGTACAAATTTGTAGGCATGCATGAAATAAAACAATCGCCATATTGCTTCTTATACGATTGGCATAGTTTGATTCCAGCGATTTTGGCAAGAGCATAGGCATCATTTGTTGGCTCCAGAGGGCCAGTTAACAGATATTCCTCTTTGATTGGCTGGGGACACATTCGTGGGTAAATGCAGGATGAACCGAGAAACAGTAGTTTTTTGACTTTGTATACATGTGCCGCATTAATTACATTAGTTTCAATACTAAGATTTTGATAGATAAACTCGGCAGGATAATCTGAATTAGCCTTTATGCCGCCTACTTTTGCAGCTGCCAAAAATACATACTCAGGTTGTATTGTTGCAAAAAAATCATTCACGGCTTGTTGGTTGCAAAGATCGAGCTCGTGGCGATCTTTAGTGATTATATTGGTGTAGCCTGCTTGCTGTAAGCAGTTTACAATGGCAGACCCTACCAAGCCATTATGTCCAGCTACAAAAATTTTTGCATTTTTATCCATTGCGGGGTGTATACAAGAGGTAGCGGTGGCAAGAAAAATAAGAAACATCATTTTCTTTGTCATCTGTGGCTCCTATAAAGATGGGTTGCAATGCGGTACAATAGTCATATTGTTCAATGGTGTCAAACTCATGAATGAGGTTTTTTAGACAGCCTTGTTTATGTTAATTAGCAGCCTCTTTTAAACGGTAATTTCATGTCCAGTATCATTCTCAAAGATATCCAGCTCAGTTATGGGGAACGGGATCTTTTCAATAAAATCTCCGTAGATTTCCAACAAGACCAAAAGATAGGTATTGCTGGTCGTAACGGGGCTGGCAAGTCAACCTTGCTCCGCGTTATCGCTGGCCTACAACCACTCGACAGCGGAACGGTATCCATCAGTAAGCAGATGAAGATCGCCTTTCTTCCCCAAGAAGTGATTTTGAACTCAGAAAAAACCATCTTTGATGAAGCATTTACTATCTTTGAGCAGTACACCCAGCTCGAACAAGAACAGCGTACTATCGAGGAGAAATTAGAGAGTGGTCATGAAGATGCGGCGGATCTTTTGGAGCGGTATCAATACATCCTTGATGCGCTTGCCCATTTTAATCGGACCGAGGCTGAAAAGCAGACCGTTAACCTTTTACAAGGCCTAGGCTTTAGCAAAGAAAAATTTGATACGTCGGTAAATACGTTAAGCGTGGGTTGGAAGATGCGCTTAGTCCTGGCAAAACTGTTACTGCAACAAGCAGATTTTTATCTTTTTGATGAACCCACCAACCACCTTGATATCGTTACCAAGGAATGGTTCTTAGACTTTTTACGCGAGTCACCCTTCGGTTATTTATTGGTAACACATGATCGCTACTTTCTTGATAAAGCATGTGATTGGATTTTTGAACTTTCTCGTGGCAATGGCTCACTCTATCACGGCAACTATACTGCCTATCTCAAGCAATATGAGCAGCAGCAGGCGGATCTTAAATCGGCCTACCATTTACAGCAAAAAGATATTGCTCGCAAAAAAGAAACCATTGAACGGTTCCGCGCTTCAGCCAGCAAGGCTAGAATGGCGCAGAGCATGATCAAGCAACTTGAAAAAATTGAACTCATTGAAGTTGAACCACCTGAACCAACAATATCATTTTCATTCCCTGAGCTTGAACGAGCAGGGCGTGTGGTTCTTACCATTAACAACCTAGCATACAGCTACGGCGACAAGCAGTTATTTAAAAATGTTTCCTGTGAAATTCAGCGGGGCCAAAAAGTTGCGTTGGTTGCTCGCAATGGCATGGGTAAATCAACCTTGTTTGATTTAATTGTCGGTAAGCTTGCGCTGCAAACGGGTACGGTTACCTTTGGGCATAATGTACACACCGCATTCTTTGAGCAGGACCAAACCAAGGCATTACATCAAAACAAAACGGTTTTAGAAGAACTGGAATATTCCTGCCCCAAAGTTTCTGAACAACGGCTCCGTGCCTTTTTAGGATCCTTTCTTTTTGTGGGTGACGATGTCTATAAAAAAATAAGCATGCTCAGTGGTGGTGAGAGAAACCGTGTTGCCATGGTGAAAGTTCTCCTGCAAAATGCCAACTTTCTCATTCTTGACGAACCGACCAACCACCTTGATCTCTACGCCAAGTCAGTACTCCTACAAGCCTTGCAGCAATACACCGGTACCATGTTCTTCGTTTCCCACGATCACCAATTTATTCAGGAGCTCGCAACTGATATTGCCGAGTTAACACCTAACGGCCTCTTCTACTACCCGGGCACCTACGAGGCATACCTTGCAGAGAAAAAAAGTAAGGAAACATTTGTTGATGAACGAAAAGTAGAACGAAAAGAAAAAGAAAAAAATGAACCGCAGAAAGTTCAAACAAAGGAATCTCAAAAAAATCTGCGTGAGCTGGAACAACGCATTCAAAAACTTGAAAAGAAAATTGCAGAAGCAACAAAAAAATTAACTGCCGATACTCATGATTATGATGCCAGCAAAAAAATAATAGATGCGATAGCGGTAATGCAAGCAGAGCTTGAGAGTGCGCTGCGTGAATGGGAAAAATCAGCCTAATTAACCTAAAATAAAAACAATTCATAAAAACTGTTCATGGAACTTCTTTTTTAAAGTCAGGTGCCTATGTTAGAAGTTAAAAATGTTTCAAAAATCTTTGGGGACTACAAAGCTCTCGACGATGTCTCGCTGACTTTGCAACAACGTGAGATTGTCTCTCTCCTCGGAGTCAATGGCGCAGGAAAAACAACCTTGTCTTCTATCGTCGCCTCCCTGCACCCACCAACCGCAGGCGACGTTCTTTTTAATGGCTCATCGATTTACCAAGATGTTATCGCGTATCGACGCAAGCTTGGTTTTTGTGCACAAAAACAAAATCTGAGTTCGCACATGACCGTGCGCGAGCATCTGGAATTTGCCGGCCGCTACTTTTTAATGGAATGGAGCGACATTCAGCAGCGCGTAGATGAGCTGATACACCTGTTTAATTTGGAAAAATATGCGTCAAAAGATCCATCGATATTATCCGGTGGCTACAAACAGCGACTCTTGATCGCGCGATCGCTGGTGCATCGACCGAGTCTCGTGATCTTGGATGAGCCAACTGTTGCGCTTGATGCACATATTAGAAGACAATTGTGGGAGGTCATAAAAGGCCTTAAGGAACAAGGTGTTTCTGTCCTGCTCACGACACATTATCTTGATGAAGCGGAAATTTTATCCGATAGAATCTGTGTGCTGCATGCTGGACGTGTTAAGTTATTGGATACGCCGCAAGCATTGATGAGCTCGTACAACAAGGCGCGACTTGAAGATGTATTCTTACAGCTCGTTCAAGAACAAACGGAACAATAAGAGAGGTATAGGTATGACATGGTCTGCATTTGTTACATCAATCCGAGTATTTAGTTGGCTTTTGTGGTTTGATATTAGATTTTTGTGGAAAGAGTTTTTCCAAAATCTGTTAGATGTGTCGGCATGGCCCGCCGCTATTATCTTTGTTAATGGATACGTTGTTCAATCACTGGGTATGCCTGCAAATTATGGAACGTTTTCTGTGGTGAGCATGTTAGTTATGATGGGGTGCTACAAAGCATGGACTGGATCTATTGCGATAGCCAGCGACCTTGCAGGCCCACAAAATATTGCATACGAGCTTACCTTGCCCTTACCGTACTGGATGGTGTGGTTGAAAAATGGTTTATCTTTATCTATTCAGGCGGCGGTTTTTAATGTTGTTGCCTTGTTTCTTGGCAAAATTATTTTGGGCAGCTCATTTGATCTCAGTAATTTTTCGTTGCTTAAATTTTTTGTGATATATGCTGCTTCTTCATTGTTTTTTGGCATGTTTGCTTTATGGACAACGGTCATTACAAAAACAGTAGAAGGTCATAGCAGGTTAGAGATTCGCCTGATTGGGCCAATGTTTTATTTAAATGGATTTACTGCCTCGTGGGCTTTAATGTATAAAGCTTCTCCGCCGCTTGGTATTTTTGTTCGCTGTTTGCCATGGATCTACGCGTATGAAGGTTGCCGTGCTGCAATTTTGGGGCAGCAGGGGTATTTATCGTTGTGGCTGTGTACCTTAACGCTGGTGATGTTTATCACGCTGACTACGTTGATGAGTGTGTGGTTGTTTAAACGCCGCATGGATTGTGTTTAAAGCGACTGTTCGTTGAACTAATCGATGAAAAATTTTTCACTAGAGAATGCAACATGACGACCTACGGAAATCTCTGCAGCCAATTTTATGACGCAACCGAAGGCTATGCGTCTGAAAAAGAAGTTGATTTTTATGCCGCATTCATTGAAAAAAATCCTGGAAGAGTGCTCGAGGCTATGTCGGGGTCTGGTAGATTACAAATTCCACTTCTCAAGCGCGGGTATGTTGTTGACGGGGTAGACGCTTCTTCCCACATGCTTGCGCGGTGTCGCGAGCGGTGTGCGGCATTGAATCTAACGCCGCCAGAACTTTACGAGCAATCGCTTGAAAACTTAAACCTTCCTCATCAGTACGCAACTGTTACGATAGCCGTTGGATCATTCCAACTTATCCATGAGCGAGACCAAGCAGTCAAAGCATTCAAAAATATCCGTGCGCATATGAGTGCCAAAGGCAATCTGCTTGTTGATACCTTTGTGCCAAAAGTTGGCGCCGACCCTGTTTCGGTTCGCGCCGCGCGCCTTGATAGTCGAACAACTATCCGTCTTACAACACGACAAATACTAGATGAGCATTCGCACCACGCCGATGCTGTGTGTACCTACGAACTCATTGTTGATGGTGCCGTGCAACAGGTCGAACAGGAATTGGTGAGAGTTGTGTGGTATACCGATCAAGAACTTGAACAACTTTTTAACGAAGCTGGTTTTAATATTGTGCACATCTACGAAGAAAAATTTTATGATGCCGGCTTGTCGCGTATTGTGCATGCGCAACCAGCATGATTAACATAAGAGCTTAATTTTAAGTTTTCAAAAGGATTTAATATGGATACATCATTTAAACAACGCGTTCTAACCATCGTAAAAAAAATTCCTCAAGGACAAACCATGACGTATGGTCAGGTAGCAGCTTTAGCCGGTAATTCCAAAGCTTCTCGTGCAGTTGGTATGATCCTCTCAAAAAACTTTGATCCAGCTATACCTTGCCACAGGGTGGTCAAAGCAAATGGCGATGTTGGTGGTTACAATCGGGGAAGAGAAAATAAACTAAAAATGTTACAGAATGAAAAGATTGTATCTTTGACATAAAGTTATTAAATCAAGACAAATCCCTCACAAATAATAAAATTCCTTAGCGCAATTGATTTACATAATCAAAAAAAGAATAACTGCTCGAAAAATATTTTTTTATAAAATTGTTGCAATTAGAAATAAGCATCTGTTAGCATGAATATAAGTTGAAATTGTGGAGACGATAGTTCTAAGGCAGGTTCGCTTGTTCTTTTAACTAACTACCTGTGAAAGCAGAAATAGTATTTAGGCGAAAGTCTAAACGTCTCCATCTAAATTGGAGATGTACTTGGTTATGTGTTGCGAAAGCTATGCATGCCATATTAGACGAAAGTCTAGACATCTCCATCTAAATTGTGGAGATGTACTTGGTTGTGTGATGCGAAAGCTATGCACGCCATATTAGGCGAAAGTCTAGACATCTCCACTTTTTGTTTTTAAAAGTCTGCGCTACTCAGCGCGTGCCCGTTCGTATAATTCCTGAATTTCTTTGACCGGATCTTTTGCTTAAAAAGAGTAGAGTCTGCTAATCAAAGATATTTGCTGCCTTCTCTAATACTCAAGTTGCTCATCAGATTTTTGTTGGTATCGATAAATATTTTAACTGAAGCGGGATTAGTTTTTGAATATTCGCGCAATGCCCAGCCGATGGCTTTTCGTATGAAAAAATCTTTTTCATGGAATGTTTTTTTGCAGTAGGCGTACAATCGTTGTTCGTCAGTTGCCTCTTTCCATCGTAGTTGAAAAAGCAGGGCGGTGCGCCTGGTCCACAAATAGTCATCTCCGATCCAGGCGTCCATGGTGGTTAGAAGGTTTGGATTATTTTTGACTACTAGGCCAACCATATTTGCCGCGATAGCATCAACGCTGTCCCACCAGGAATGGGTGCGGATCATGGTGTCAAAGAGGGGCAAAAAATCGGGCGTCCATAATTTTTTGTAGCGAATTGCTAAGTCAATGGCGGCATAATGAAACTCTCGCTCTTGTTTATGCCAGAGAGCTTCAATGCTTTTTTGGAGCTCAACTGAATTTTTGATGGCATGTTCTTTAAAAATCTTTTTCTGAATTTCTGCCCGCACGGGTTTGGTTAAGCCAAAGAAATTAAATTTTTCTTTCAAGTAGGCGGCTTGTTGTGTCGCAATGGCGGGGTTTTTTGATGCGGTAAATGCTCGTTCAAGTGATGATAGCATAGAGAATCTCGTTGTTTTAGTGGTAGTACTTATATATTTTATGCTGCCTGGTCATACAATTCTTGAAGTGCGCTTGCCGGATCCTTTGCCCCAAAAATCGCGGAGCCAACTGAAAAAATTTCTGCACCACGGTTAACCAGTTGTTTAATAGTATCTTTATTAATGCCGCCATCAACCGCTATAGGTTGAAATAAACCATTAACTTGTTTGTAATTACTCAATTCCTCAATTTTTTTAAAGACCGCCGGCACTATTTTTTGTCCAGAAAATCCTGGCTCTACCGTCATGATAAGTACCTGATCAATTTTTTTTAGATACGGGTAGAGAGAAGACAGCGGTGTTTTTGGGCGGAGTGCAATGCTTACCAGAAGGTTCCTTTTTTTTATTTCTTGAATGAGTTTTTCTGGATGTTGTGTGCTTTCAAGATGAAAAGCCACAACATTATTTTTTTTTAAATTGAGTGATGCAATAATTTCTTCCGGCCTTTCCACCATTAAATGCACTGACAGTTGCTTGTTAGTAAGTTGTGCAAGTTGATTTACCGTATCAGGACTCAAGCTTAAGTTTGGTACAAAATGATCGTCCATAATATCCAGATGAAATCCATCGCAATAAGATTCCAATGCCTTAACCACATGTTCCAGGTTCAGTTGGTTAGCTGCCATCAGTGAAGGAAAAATTTTTATCATGACAATCCTTTTTCAAATAAAACGCCAAACAATTGATTTGCTTTTGTAAAAAATTATAGCATGGGATTAAGTTACGAATGCAAAGCTTGCTGAAAAATAAGGAAAAAAAGGGAGAGCATGAAAAAAAATATAAAACTTTTATTGGCGCTGACTATCTGTTTAGGCAGTCCGGTATATAGCCGCGAGCAAGGAGAATTTGATGAAGGTTTAGTGGCGCAACAAAGCGTGTCGCCTGCTGCTGCCGCGCCTCAACCATCACCTGCTCCAGGCAAAACCGGACCGCTCAAGAAGTTTGGGAAAAAAGTTGAAGAAGTAGCAAAAGAGGTTGGCGGTGCAATAAAAAAAGGTGCAGAAGCGGTAGAACAATTTGCGGCTGGTAAGGTACTTGTATTCAATGAAATTGATGAGCCAGTCTATGTTGCTTTATATCAGAGAATTGAACCGGTTGCAGTAGCAACGCGCATAGGCGATATTTCAGAAATAGCACCGGGCGCACCGGTTTCCTTGCAAAGAAACGTGGGGACGCGGCTGGGAAAAGTTCTGCATCGCATTAAAGGTTGGGAGCGAGTTGTTGTTGCAACACAGCCAGAAGATTTAAAACCAAAATTAGGTGTAGGTGATTTAAATAAGCTCATTGTTGGTGAGTTGCCATTCGTGACGGGACAGTATCCAATACTGTATGTGGCGTATGATAAAGGAACGATCAAGACGTTTACTGCCCTAGAATGGAAAGTGAAATATCCGCTTGTGTCCATTATGCCAGAGGCTCTCTTTTGGAAGTTCATTGATAAACAAAAAGAAAAATTGCAGACCAAGTTAGCTTCTAAGCGATTTCCTGAACGTGCGGTTGTTACACAAGGAACGGCCCTCAGTGCCGGTGAACAGGCTTATCTGAGCGCTCGCTTGCCAAAGGTAAAAAAAGCTTTGGAATCCATGCTGAACATGAAGCTTGAAGACGATGAACTTCCACGTATTGCCTTTTGTTGTTCTGGTGGTGGGTATAGGGCCATGCTTGCTACCTTGGGATTATTTAAGGGTGCTGAGCAGACAGGATTGCTTGATGTTACGCTCTATGCATCAGCTCTTTCTGGATCCTCATGGTTTTTGGC
>JABCYS010000017.1 GCA_013290085.1 Candidatus Babelota bacterium | reverse complement strand
AGAACCTACTTCTTCCAAGGTTTGGGCATCTTTTACCAAAATCCCCTCGGTTGCAGCACGGCCAATGCCAACAATAATAGACATCGGTACTGCCAGGCCCATAGCACACGGACAGGCAATAATAAGTACCGATACCATATTAACCATGGCGTGTATGAAGGATGGTGCTGGTCCCCAGATAAACCAAACAATAAACGTAATGAGTGCGGCTACCATAACGGCAGGGACAAAGAATTCTGAGATTGTATCGGTGGTACGTTCAATGGGCGCCTTGGAACTTTGTGCTCTTTGGACCAAGGAGATAATTTTTGCCAATACCGTCTGTGACCCGATGTGTGTTGCCTTCATTTCAAAAGAACCTGCTTGATTTAACGTCGCACCAATCACTCGCTCACCACTTTTTTTCTGAACCGGCATACTTTCGCCGGTCACCATACTCTCATCTACATACGACTCGCCCTGGGTAATAACACCATCGACGGGGATTTTTTCTCCCGGGCGGATAAGAAGGATGTCTCCCTCTCGCACCTGTTCGATAGGTACTGACAGTTCTTTCCCCTCCTTGAGTACCGTAGCGGTCTTTGCTTGTAAGCCTAGTAATTTTTTTAAGGCGAGAGAGGTTTTTCCTCGCGCATAGGTTTCCAAAAAATTCCCGACAAGCACCAGTGCTATGATCGTCGTAGAGGTTTCAAAGTAGGTATGTGCCGGTATGCCATAGACTACAAACATTGGGTGTAAAATAAGAACCGCCATTGAGTACCCATAGGCCACCGAGGTTCCCAACACAATGAGCGTATCCATATTCACCGTACGATTTTTTAATGCTGCCCAGGCACTGGTGTAAAACATACTTGCTGCCCAGAATTGTACCGGTGTTGCCAAAAGCCACATCACCCAGAAGGATGTTGATAATCCAGGCACCATACTCATAATCATTAAGGCTGTTGCTGAAATTACACTTACTATCAGTCGCACTTTAAGGCCATGTAGTTCATGTACATGTTCCTCAGCCGCTACCTCCTTGTCACTCACTTCAAAAGGAGAAGCTATTTCTGTTGGCTGATAGCCTAATGAGGTAATTTTTTTACGCAGGTCATCGGAGGTTGTTTTGTTTGGATCATATTCAATAAAAACTTGCTCCAGAGAGTAATCAAGGTACGCCTTAGTAACACCTGGATAAGTGCGCAACGTTTTTTCAACGGTCGCGCCACAACCAGCACAATGCATACCAGAAATAATAAAAATAACTGATTGCGTTGCCATTCCTTTTCCTTTTTTAGGGAGCAACATCACCTTACCATTCCAGCAAAAATAAAAACAATCTTTTTCAGATCTAGAAAATTGGCAACAATTCTTTGCATACTAAAAAACAAAAACCATTTCAAAAAGTTAGGAGTAGTTATGCCGTATATTTTTTTTATCACTCTTTTTTTATTCTGTTGCACCTCCCTCAACGGCGATCAAAAACAATGTCTCATCCCCAAAAAGCAAACGGACACGCCGGTATGGATCACGGTATTTGTTCATGGGACAGTACGTGCTGAGTGGGTTTTTACCAGCTTATGGAAAGTTTTAACCGATTCTATTGAAGGATCTACGTATGAAAAGGCAGTATCTACTGTTCGCAATGACCCTCACTTTTTTCAGCTCCACGCCATGCAAGAACCGGGACTTAAAAAAATAGAAATGAAAGAAGAACCGACAGCAAGTGGCGCTCCGGCTATTGCACACATCTATGACCAGGTTACTGCGTTAGCGCAACCAACTCCCACCATCAATTATTATTACACTTTCGGTTGGTCAGGATTAATGAGTGAGAAACAAAGAGTTAATGAATCGCAACATTTGTATACTGAGCTTGTTCAGGAAATAAAAAAAATAAGCTCTGACCATCATGTAACACCGCGGATTCGTCTCATCGCCTACAGTCACGGTGGCAATGTTTGCCTCCATCTAGCACAGGCAAAAGCAACAGCGCACGAAAGCTGCTTTTGTGTCGATGAACTTGTTCTCCTCGGTTCTCCAGTGCAACCGCAAACTGATTATTTAGTTGCTGATCCTATGTTCAAAAAAGTTTATAACTTTTATTCGCCTGATGACATGGTCCAACCGCTTGATATTTTTTCTGCAAAAAAATCACACCGCACCTTTAAAAAACGCGTCTACTTTTCGCCGCCAGATAAGTTAAAGCAAATTAGTGTAAAGGTTGCTCATTACCAATCACGACAACAAAAACATAAATCTCTGCAACTCCCGGTACCGTTTCATTATAAAAAGGATGAGATCAGAAAAAAGTTCATAAATCCGGGGCACATTGAGTTGTGGTACTTGGGCTGGGCGGCTTCCATGTACCGCAGTACTTTTCCTCTTCACCCTTTCCCCGTCGTTGAATTTGTATCCTTTATAACTACTCATCTAGATCAAGAACCAACCCTGGGGAAGGACATCAATGTAACTATTTATCCTCAACAAGAAATTATGCGGTTGAAAGATAAGCAACATCACAAAAGAACGGTTGCGTTTCTTCCCATGACAAAAATTGAGCAGCTCAAAACGCTTGCTCAGGCTTATAAACCAAAAGAAGAATTTTACCAAGAACACAAAGAGCGACTCGCCCAAGCGCTCCATTTTGCAAAAAACAGTAAAAATGGTGGATTGATTCGGGTACAAAAAGAGGATGGTTCGTATTACAAAATATCAAAGGATGCTATGTGCCTGCATTGATGAGCTTCCACACATTAAGAATATCTTCCTTGCTCATTTGTTGCGCACGTAAGGCCAATGTTGCGTCAGGAATCTTTGCAACATCAACGTCACTCTGAACAAGGTTGTTTCGTAACGTGCGTCGCGGTTGGCGAAAAGCAATTTTTACAAATTTCCAAAAATCTTCTTCCTGAGGAATGGTGTCGAGCATCGCTCTCGGTTTAAAGTATAGTAACCGGGAGTAGACTTTTGGTGGCGGGAGAAATGCGCCAGGAGGAACTTTGTCTAACATTTTCCATTCGAAATGATGTTGAAAGAACAGAGAGGAGAAACCGTAGTCTCTCCCCTGCGTCTTTAACAATTTTTGCGCCACTTCTTCCTGCACCATGATTACGCCTTCTTTCAGGAGGGCTTTGTTTTTTTGGAGCAGATACAAAATGGGAAACGTTACTTGATAGGGAAGGTTTGAAAGAAGTGTCCAGGGTTTATGAGGTTCAAGCCTACTCATGTCAGCATCAAGGATATTCTCCTCAAACATTGTCATGCGCTTATCTGGAAAATGATTTTTAACGTAGGTTGCCCATTCGGGATCAATTTCAAATACCCACAAACGAGCAATGCTCGTTTGTAAAATTGATTTCGTTAAAAATCCATCCCCGCACCCAATTTCAAACACTGATGTGGTGGGCGTTAATGCAACCGCTTCCAGCATGTGGTCAACAACGGCTTGATCCCGTAAAAAATGTTGCCCATATCTTTTCTTGAGGACTATACCTTGAGAAACAGCTGCCATTACATTAATGCTTCACGATAGAAGTCTAGATTTTCAAGAACTTTGCCAGCACCCTTAACCACACACAACAATGGGTCTTCTGCTAAATGCACCGGTAAGCCCGTTTCTTTGCTTATCAGCTTATCAAGGCCTCTGAGCAGAGAACCGCCACCTGCCATCACAATACCTTTATCAACAAGATCAGATGCAAGTTCAGGGTCGGTATTTTCAAGCGCAACGTGTACTACATCAACAATATTACTGATGGTTTCAAGCAGCGCTTCATTCACTTCAATGCCAGTCATCAAGACTGTTTTTGGCACACCGGTGACCAAGTCACGACCTTTAACTTCCATGCTACCACAATTGTTTGGGTCAACCATAACACCGCCAATAGTAATTTTTACTGTTTCCGCAGTGCGTTCCCCAATCAACAAATTGTATTTACGCTTCACGTAGTTAACAATGGCACGATCCATTTCATCACCGCCAACACGAATTGAACGGCAGAATACAACGTTCTTTAATGAAATGACGGCAACTTCTGTAGTACCACCACCGATATCAACGATCATGTTACCGGATGGTTCTTCAATGGAAAGTCCAGCACCAATGGCAGCTGCCAATGGCTCAATGATTGTTTCTACTTCACCCGCACCAGCTTGATGAGCAGAATCTTTTACGGCGCGAAGTTCAACTTGAGTAATACCTGAAGGTACACCAATGACCATGCGTGGACGCACGAGTGAACGTTGGTTATCTTGTACGGCGCGAATAAAATAGCGCAACATACTTTCTGCCAATTCAAAATTAGAAATAACTCCGTCACGCATTGGACGACAAGCAACAATGTTTTCAGGAGTTTTACCAAGCATTTCTTTCGCAGCTTTTCCTGCGGCAAGCACCTGGTTAGAATTTGCTTTGTTGACAGCAACAACTGAAGGTTCATCAAGAACAATCCCTTTGTTGCGTACATATACTACGGTATTGGCTGTTCCCAAATCGATCGCTAAATCGTTCGAGAAAAGACCAAATAAACGACGAGCTGGCATAAATTTATTAAGCCATCTTTTTTTGTTTATCATAAGTTCAATCACTCTAAAAAGGTTTAAAAACGTATCTCTGCGCCCAACAACACCCGATAACTTTTACTTACTGCATGCGATGCAAACCAATGTACGGGAATATCAAAGGTAAAATAAATTCGTGGTTCAAAAGTTCTTCTTACGGCAAGTCGGCTAAAATCATAACAAACATCCAGTGAAACATATTCTGCCGTCCATTCGGCAAATTCATCCATCGCACGCAGGTTAACTGCAAATGTTCTGTCTCCGCGTGAACAATCATGCCAGGAATCTTCATCCTGATGTATCCACAAATAGCGAGCACTGATCCCTAACCCTTCACGAATATCTTCAAGAATAAGATAGGGGGCAAGCATGAAATTAGCGCCTGGGTCAACCCCAAACTCTCCAACAAATGCTCCGTAATTAATCGGTTCATTCAGAACCGGTACTCTTTGCTTTGATCTTTTACTGAGACGTTTAGTAATCCGTCCCCACAGGCCAACCTTGAAATCTTCTTTTAATTCAAATTCCGCATCAATTTGACCATACAACCCGACATGCCCGTTCCCCCCAAAAGGAATGGATGCTGGATTATTGATATCTCTTTTTTGGCCGGAGGGAAATAGTATTCCTCCACGAATACCGGCATCAATGCGTCTGAACTTTTCTGGATAGTGCCATATCTTTCCCAACCGAATGTAGGCATCAACGTCACCGAACCCTGTTTTACTTTCAACCGATTTACAGATGCCAAGCTCTGTATTTGTTTGCAGTTGATCCCGCCTCAGCTCGCCTGTATCCCCTGGACCTGCTATCGGTGCATCAACATGGGATGTTTCGAGCTTTAACGTAATCCATGATTTTACGTGCATAATTGAGGTTGCAACACCACAGGAAACATAATCAGATAATGCTTGGTTATACGCCAGCTCAACACCGAGCGTCTCTAGATGCCCATGCATCTTCCAGGGAATGGCAAGGCCACGCCACTGGCTGCGCAGAGGGTTTGGTTGGCCAACAGCTTCAAGTGCCAGGGCTATCTGATTGAGGTCATAGAAACCATAAACATCAAAGAGTTGCTGATCGGAACCTTTGCAACTTCGTGATTGATGGGAAAAAACATAAAAGGCATCGGCCATACCATTAGAATAACGTTCGTAGGAACGTGAATAGAGTTGTTGGCCAAAGGGGAAAAAGCGGTTGTCGTATGTCATTGCAAAACATGATGAAGCAGAAAATACGAGCACTATGGGAAGAGAGCGAAGAACTCGTTTGAACATAATTTTGCAACCCTGCAAGCCGAAAAAGCTTGCTGTGACAGAAAAATTCTTTCTAAAATACCCCAGAAAACTAGGGTTTTAAGGTTATTGAAAAGTACTCTTTAGTCAAGGAAAAGGGCGAATACGCCGAGAGTTCGGACCTATTTCTTCGGGCATCTCCTCTGTGTTGCGCTTGCGCCTGCTGCAGGAGACGTTAAGCTAGTGGCATACAGTGATTATTTTGAATTTTAGTCCTCTCAAAAAGGAACTCATCCATGTACAACCTTCAAGCTATCGTTTTAGCCGCCGGGAAATCGACCCGATTTAAGACAGGAAAAAGCAAACTTCTTGAAACAATATGTGGTCAAGAAACTGTTCTCTTCAGCGTAAAGCTCTTAGAATCTCTCCATATCCCAACAACCGTTGTTGTGGGCTTTCAAAAAGAAGAAGTTATCAATATCATTCAGGAACATGTACCAACTGTTAATTTTGTCATTCAAGAAGAACAAAAAGGTACTGGGCATGCGGTACAATGTACAAAAAATAATTGGATAGGCGATAACATTCTCATTCTTAATGGTGATGTACCCCTTATTACTCAGGACATTATTCAACAACTGTATGAAGCTCATCAAAGTGTTGAGGCTGCCATAAGTTTTGTGGTTGCTCATAACACTGATACCTCTGAAGGGTATGGGCGTGTTGTTACCAAAGACGATATTACCAGCATCGTAGAAGCTCGTGACTTTAAGGGTGATGCTACCGAGCATTGCTGCATCAATGCTGGCATTTATTTAATTCGTCGTATCTTTCTCGAAGAGTACATCAATCGTCTTGAGCAGCATGAAAACAAACAAGAATTTTATCTCACTGATCTTGTACAGCTTGCAAGCACCAGCAAATTGCCCGTAAAAATGGTATCTGCACCATTTGACCGCATCCGCGGTATCAACACTCTCAAAGAACTTTGGACCACTGAACAGATACAACGTGCGGAGATCATCAATCATTGGATGTCGCAGGGCGTACGATTCTCTCTGGCGCAAAATGTACACATTGATCTTCATGTGACCATTGGCGCAGGCAGCACCATAGGTTCTGGTGTACAACTTCGGGGCACCACCAATATTGGCAATGAATGTATCATTGGCGATTTTACTATCATTGAAAATGGTGTACTCGCTGACAACGTCACCATACTTTCTCATTCGGTTATTGCTGATTCTAAAATTGAAAGTCATACAACTGTTGGACCCTTTGCCCACATACGTGAACACGCAATCATTGGCACCAATAGCAGCATAGGCAATTTTGTCGAAGTTAAGAAAAGTGTGATTGGTACCAAAACAAAAGCTAAACATTTAAGTTATTTAGGGGATGCGCATATCGGCAACAATGTGAACATTGGTGCTGGCACCATCACCTGCAATCATAATGGCAGCAAAAAGAGTATCACTACCATTCATGATGATGCGTACATTGGCAGTAACAACTCACTCGTAGCTCCTGTCACCATCGGCAAGGGAGCATACACTGCTGCCGGGTCGGTCATTACTGAAAATGTTCCTTCGCAAGCGCTTGCCATTGGACGTGCACGTCAAGTTAACAAAGAAGGTTATGCGCAGAAGTTGCGTGAAAAACAAAATCAAAAAGAACCGGATGGTGACCCACTTACTGCCGCCCCTTTTCGAGCAGCAGTACGCGCAAGCGATAGTTCAATCTAATCGCAGGGTAAGCCTCAAGGTTCAAGAAATGAATCGCTATGATTAAATTTATTCACACGGCCGATGTACATTTCGGCATGGAAAATTATGGGAAGATAGATCAGAAGACGGGTATCCATTCCCGTCTTTTAGATTTTAATAAGGCTCTTAATTTTTGCATTGACCGTGGCATTGAAGAAAAAATAGATTTTTTTCTTTTTGCAGGCGATGCCTATAAAACTGCCAACCCAAGTCCCACGCAACAGCGGCTTTTGATGCGCTCACTCTTGCGTCTGCATGAAAAAAATATTCCCGTTATCATCATCGTTGGCAATCATGACAACCCGCTGAGTTTTGGTAAGGCTAATGCGCTTGATATTTTTGGCGACATGCCACTCGACGGCTTTTACGTTGTATCCAAACCAATGGTCATCAACTTAGCGACAAAAAATGGTCCGGTACAAATTGTTGGCATTCCGTGGCCCACACGGAACACTATTGCCATGAGCCAGCAGCACTTACATAAATCAGCTCGTGAGATCACTGAGTACATTTCACAATCGGTGACTACGATCATTACTAATTTTGCACAACAACTCGATCCTGCCATCCCTGCGATACTCTCAAGTCACTTAACGGTAAGCTCTGGTATTTTTTCTGGTTCGGAAAAGCGTGCCATTTATGGCAATGACCCTATTTTCCTTCCCTCACAACTTGCTATCCCGCCTTTCGATTATGTTGCGCTGGGTCATTTGCATCGTCATCAGAATTTAAATTCCAACGGGTATCCGGCGGTGGTTTATTCAGGTTCAATTGAGCGTGTTGATTTTGGCGAGCGAAAAGAGGACAAAGGTTTCTGTTTGGTCAGCATAGAAAAAAAGGGAACAACCTCGTATAAATTTATCAAGGGGCCTATGCGCCCTTTCATCCAAATTGAAGCAAGACTCGATGCGGGCGATGGTCAGACAGAACAACTCTTAGAAGAAATTAAAAAATATGACATCACTGATGCTGTTATAAAAATTCTATATCATTTACCCGCAGGTAAAAAGGATAGGATTGATTTACCAACCATTCAACGTGAATGCGCATCTGCCATACATGTCGTTGGTATTTTACCTATTCGTGCCGTAGAAACACGTGAACGGCGCGCTTCAATGAAGGTTGATATGGATTTGTCTACCCTGCTCACCACCTATTTTGAAGCAAAGGAAGAGTTCAAGGATAGAAAGGATCTGCTCATTCAAAAAGCACTCGATCTTGAAGTTGAGGCCTGCGAGCACGAGCATGAAGAGCGATGATTATTTTTCTTAGAGATACAGGATAGACGCAGAATTGAGTAACTCTTTTTTGTATTCAGCAAGCATCTCTTCAAATTTTGGCCGACGCAAAAGATCAATGATTTCACGATACCGTTCTTCGAGTGGGACTACATGCGCAGGTTTTTTCGTTTTAAGTCGGAAAAGCTCAAACCCCCCTTTTATTTCGATAGGGGCACTTATTTGTCCTTCTTTCAATCCCAAAATAAATTTTTTATCTTCAGCGATGTCTTCCTGAGAAACTTCTGGTAACTGGTACCAGGTTACCATGAGCCCCCTACCGGTTGCGGTAAAGGTATCGATTTTTTTTCTCACCTCATCACTGTTTTGTGATGTTGCAGGAACAAACCCCCGCTCCAAAAGATAGGAGGCCTGGGTGATAATAGGATTGGCTTCGTAATATTCAATAACAACACGCTCAGGAACAATAAGCCGAGAACGGATTTTGTGATCAATAAGCTGGTTGTTGGCGTACATCATGGCAAACTGCCGACGCCCCTCTTCATAGGTGTATCCAGACTGAGTAAACATAGCCTTAATGTCATCGAGCGTGCCGCCCAGATTTTTTGAAACTTTTACCATGTATTCATCAACCGCTTTTTCATCCATGGCTATACGATATTTCAATGCGTCCTGAAACATAACGCGATCAGCAATGACTTCTTCCTTTGCATGGTATTTTCCATCAAAGCCAATCCGCTGAATATCGGAAAGCGTTACGATATCGGTAACTTCAGAACCAAAAATGACCGCTTCTACTCGATCAATAATGTAGGCCTGATCAGGAACTTTTGCTGACGCGGTTTTTGAATTAGGTTTTTTTGGAGAAGAAGCAGTTTTCTTTTTTTGTTGTAATTTCTGATCTTGTTCCTGCTGAACTTTTTTTTGTGCAGCCTGAGGCTTTGCATACATACTCGAAGAAACGAGGAGAAGGAAAAGTATTTGTTTTTGCATTGTAGCCTCATGAGAAAAGGGGAACTTACTTACTAGTAAATTCCCCTTTGTTTTTTCTAACTTTAAAAATTATACGGTTTTTGGTGCTGGCGCAGAAGCTTCGTCTTTGTTGTCAGCTACAGATTCTGCTTCTTCTTTTTTAGGCCCGAAATAGTCTTTGTGTTCAACTACATTGTATTCATTTTTGAGTTTGCCGAGCTCAGTGTTGAACATTTCAACCATGCGATCATTATTCAAGCGCGTGCGCACATCTTCTTTTGCTTGCTCGAATGGATAATACTTTGCATCTTCTTTTGCCGTTAGTTGTACCACCCAATAATTTTTACCAACAGGGAGAAGTGCTACTGTGTTTTTCATGCCAAGGATTTGCTTGCGAAGACCTTCTTCAACATGAGCACTTTGATCATGAACACGACCGAAGTTACGAGCAGTAAGTTTTGATGCACCTGCAAGCTTAGAGATATCAGCTTTAGGTTGTTTTGCTTTTTCTAAGAATGTCTTTGCCGCTGCTTGATTATCAAATGAGACGCCAACTGCATTTGCACCGCCTTGTGCAAGAACATAGAGAGAATCTTTGTTTGCATCATAAAAGGCCTTAATGTCTTCATCACTAATCATAACTGGATGCTCAGCTTGGAAATATTTAATCGCAAGGCCGCGTTCAACATTTTCAAGAAGCGCTTGTCTGTCTGCTTGATATTCTAATTTTTGATCAATCTTGTGTTTCTTAGCCCAATACTCAAGAATTTTTTGGCTTGCCAAGGTAGCATAAATATTTTCTTTCAAATCAGGCATCATGGCAGCAAATGAGCGAAGCTGTGGTTGTTGTTCAAGAACTTGTTCATAATATTTTTCAAATTCTTCACTGGTCAATGCCGGCTGTCCTTCGATAGTTAAAAGTACCGCAGAAGCTGATGCACCTCTGGATGTTTGTGAGCCGCCGCCGAATTTACTCTTGATCCAATCAAGCGGCTTGCATGACGGGAGAAGCATTAAGATAAGAACGGCTGATAGGGGAAAAAGAGAAGATCGTACAGTTTTCATAGAAACCTCTGAAAAATAGAAAGACGTTATCAAATTTGACGTGGAAAATCCTACCACGAAACAAACAATTTGCAAAAGTCACATCACTCGCGCTGCCACTACTGCCGTGATTGATGCCGGTCTCGTTTGCAACAGTACTTTTACTGCTTCAGTCATTGTTGCTCCCGTCGTTATTAAATCGTCGATAAGTACAATGCGTTTACCTTCTAATAAAAATTGATTGTTCAATGCAAATGCTGCTTGCACATTCGCCTTTCTCTCTTGGAGCACTAATCCTGACTGGTAGGCGGTGTGCCGAATACGTGTTAATGCTGGAGCAACGGTCGCACCGTTGTAATGCGCAACTTGCTGCGCCATTACTTCTGCTTGGTTAAATCCACGATAGGCATAACGACGCCAGTGCAAGGGAATAGGTATCAGAACATCACACGGCATCTGAGATAAAGGAGTATGTCGCCACAACAATTCTCCCAGCTGTTTGCTAGCAACACGATCACCATATCTTTTTGACAGGATGAGAGATTTGAGTGGTTCTTGGTAGAGCCCGATGGCATGTATCATCACCGCTGGTATTTCCAAACCCTGTTTTGCCAAATCTTGCAACTGCGCAAGGGGCACGGACTGAGGAGCTACGGACCAAATACGATCTGTACACAGCGCGCAAAGAACAGAGCGTTCTGATAAACGGTCGCAACAGTAGGCGCATGCTGGCGGTGAAAGTATGTTTGCAATTTTAGCGGCAATAAAGGAAAACATTTTCACAGGAGGTCGCTCCACACAAATATGAGGCGAAGTACAAGATTGCTCAGCACTCCT
>JABCYS010000016.1 GCA_013290085.1 Candidatus Babelota bacterium | reverse complement strand
TTCGGGTCTTCATTGGTAGGCTGCATGGGCGGTTGTGTAGAAAACGTAAGAGCCTGACCCGCAAGCGGCATGACAAAAAAGAGAGAGAGCAAGGAGCCAACCTTCAAGCAATTATTTTTCATTTTTTAAAAATCTCCTTATTCGTGCAACTGTATCTTTGGTCCAAATCTTTTTTCCAATGATCGATAGAGCTGGATGTGATGTTCAACCATGGCGCTGGTACTAAACTCAGTAAAATCATCCTGAAATGTCTGTAACTTTGTATACAACTGTGGTTGATGAGTGAGTGTAAACATCCCTTGCGCAAGCTCGCGCCAATTTCCTTTTGGATACAGTAATCCATTCTCTCCCGAGAAAATAACATCCGGTATTCCGCCTGTGTTGTAACTGAGTATCGGTAGCTTCATAAGACGTGCTTCAATAATTGAGCAGGGCAAACCCTCCCACAGTGAACTGAGTACAAACGCATGCCAGTTCATTAAAAATGGTGCTACGTTGTTTTGCCATCCATGCAAAGTAATGACTGATGAGAGATGGTGTTTCATAATCCAGCCTTCAATATCTTTGCGCAAAACACCGTCTCCAATAATTTCTAAGCGAATGTTACTATTTTTTTGATACACATGCTCAAATGCCCGCAAAAGATCCCAAATATTTTTTTGCTTTTTAAAACAGGAGATGGTGCCAAAAACAAAAGGTTTTCCCTGTTCGGGGAATAAAGAATCTTGTCGTGCTGGCACAAAGAAAAACTGTGCATCAACAGCTGCACGGATCACCGAATATTTTTTGCCAAAGTTAGGTATAAGCCGTAACCCTATTTTTACATCCTCTGAGGACACACAAACATAATGAGTTGTTATAAAACTGGTAATAAGCTCTAAAAAATAAATGCTGAACCACAGAATAAAAGGTTGATGATCATGAAATCCATAACCATGTATGGTATGCACCCGTCTTTTTACCCCCGCAAAAAAGGCTGCCCATCGTCCAAGAAGACCAGCTTTGGTACTGTGCGTATGCACAACCAACTGCGGATGCTCCTTTTTAAGATCCCGTAGAATTATTATAAGGCGCTGAAATGTTTTTATTTCAAGCCACACATAACGAAAAGAAACCTCACGTTTTAACTCATCCAGAAAAATAGTATGCGGTGTGTGAGCAACAGCATCTACGAGTGCTCCCTGTGCGCCCGTAATAAGTGACGCAGTCTCTCCTCGTTCTTGAACTCCTTTAAAAAGTGAAAGGCAAACTTTTTGTGCACCACCAAGTTCCAGTTTGGTTATGATGTACACAATAGCTTGCTTGTCAGAATTACCAGAAGAAGATTGCTTGCTGTTAGTAGATTGCTTCAAATCTATGCCCACGAATTACTCCTTTTTTAAATCTAGGTGAGTACAAGCATGAGTACTGAGATAATCGCAGCATAGATGACATATGTATCCATAAGTGCTTGGGCGATCATGCTCGCTCTTCCGAGTACCGAATAATGTTCGGGATGTATGGCGAGCTGTTTGCCCGCAACCGCCGCTATTCTGCCCGAATTTATGCCAGGGAATAAAGTGCCAAGGCCGGTACTCAATGCCGCTGCAAGCATAACGTAACTACGGATAGGAGAATCGTTAAGAGCAGTTGATGAAAAGAGGATGATGAGAGCAACAATGAAGGCGAGAAGAACCGGCGTTTCAATGATTGCCTGACTAATAAACGTAAAGGTAAACATTTTTGAATATGATTTACGATTTACGCCCAGTCCTTCGATTGCAGTTTGTGCAAACCAAGCAAGACCTATGATAGGACCTATGCTGCCAATACCAATGGTAAAGCCGCTGGCAAGAAGGCGTATTCCTTCAGACATGGTAACTGCTTCAGCCGCCTGGGTTTTAATAAACCATGCAACAAGAAAACAGAAAAGAATCGGTGTTTGTAAAAGTGATTGCGTGATCAAAAGAAGGTTTAATATTTTTCTAGCAAAAAAAGGCTGCCGAGCAACAGCGCGACATGCTTGAATAGTCGGCCATGCAGAAACAATGCCCAGAACAAGTCCAGATACACTCAGGGCGAGTGCAATGCCAAACCGTGCCACACCCGTTGAAAGAAGTTGTTGTTGTAACGAAGGGTCAATAAGCAGAAGAACGGAAAGAGATATGCCTATGATTACCGCTGTTTCCATCAGGGCAACACCGAGCACCAGAATCCTAAAAATTTCAGCGCGTGCTCCTGGCTGAACATACATGGCTTGTAACGCTTCACGACTTGCTATGCCTTGCCCAAGGGCTATCCCTATCGCCGGCAGGGCAACAATGAGTACGACGGCACAAAAGTTTAAGAGCTGGGTTAATTCAAACATGTTAATGAGCCTCTTCGTGTTGCGTACCAATCGCTAAGTAGGTCAAGGTGAGCATGCAAAAAACAAAGGCCTGGATAAGGCCCTCAAAAACACCAAAAAAAAGAGAAATAACAAGGTTAAAGCCGGTGAACAGAAGGACTGTTTCGAGCGCTACCGAACCTGCTTTGGCATTGTTGTAAATCTGGGTAATGATGCCGCCACCAAAAATATTGCCAAATAAACGGAAGGAAATGGAGACAACGGAAGCGATTTTCCCCGTAAGGTGCAAGGGAAACATGAAAGGAGGAGTGAAATATTCCCTTAAATATTCTCGTATGCCAAGTGCCTGCAAAGAAGCAACTTGAATATATAAGAATGAACTAATGCCGAGCGCAAACGTAGTATTTAAATCGCTGGTTGGTTCTTCAAGCCAGGGGAAAAAAGTAGTTACGGTGTTACACAAGAAAATAAAAATGAAAAGTGAAGTGATGAACGAGAAATGGGCTCGATTAAAAAACCCCATGGTCTCCGTGCATAAATCAATAAAATATCTGACAAATGAGGTAATAATATAATGCACAACCTCACTCTTTTTATATAAAGCAAAGCGAGCAATAACAATAACTAAAGCTATGACAATGAGAACGGCCCACGTGGCGATGACGGTCTCCTGATGAATACTCCACACAGGCCCGGTAAGTCCGAGATAACTGAAGGGGTGCCAGCGGGTATAACTAAAGACTTTAATTCCGTTCAAGTTATGCTTTCTTTTTGAGAATTAAAAACCAAAACGTTACTAAAAAAGTGAACATAAAGATTATAAAATGGATTGTCTTTGATAGCAATAAAAGATAGAGCGCTGATCCAAAAATACCGAAACGGATAAAGGGTAAAAGAAAGAAGCCTAAAAGAGTATGCACCTTCTCCTCCTGAATAGGAAAAGAAAATGCATACAAAAATCCAGCGATGATACCAAGGAGTAGACTGGCAAGATAAAGAACAATGTCCATCTATAGTTTTTTGATACCTTTGTAATTCCAATATTCATTGATAGCTGCTGACGAGCCGGTGACAACAATAAGTCCATGGCGCTCATCAACATTTTTCTTGGCAAGATCAAATGCTTCTTTAAAGCTTTTTGTAGCACGCGCCTTGATTTTTAGATTTTTTATTTCGTTCGTTATTTTTTCTACATCCCATACCTTATTTTCAACAACTCCCGGGACAAGGTCTTCCACCGGAAAGAAAATAAGTGAGCCAGATGTTTTTTTAAAGAAATAACGCACCAACTTTAGAAACTCTTGCGTATGAATAGTGTCTTTATGTGCCCCAACGATAATGGTCAGCCCTTTGAGTGGACGTTGATAATGGAGAAGCCGTATGCCTAAAAAGAGATTTTTAAACGCATCAATGTTACTTGCGTTGTCGAGTAACACCGTTGGCTTTTCTTTATCAAGAAGCTGAAATCTTCCTGGCAGTGAAGAAATTTCTTCTTTCCAAAACTGTTCAATGGTCCGTTTTGGGTTCAGCTCAAGATGTTTTTTTGCTTCAAGTGTAGGTCTGCCGCGCTGACCTTTTGGTTTTATCAGAAGGCTATCAGCAACTACTGTTGCATGCTTTGCCGCAAATTTTTCAACATAGAGTTGCGCGATTCTTTCTGCAAGGGCAGCACAACGTCCATGGAGTTGTTCCATGGGATAACTGAGTGCCGCAAGTTTACGAATAGGCATAACCCAAGTTGCTTGATTTTCTTTTGCCTTGTCAGCCATAATTTGTAAATTCAATTTGCTTTGATCAGCAGAGACAACAAAGGTATCTTTTTGTGCAATGTTGGTAATTTCTTTAATGGCTGATTCCAGGAGCGCCGGATCTTCTTGAATGACACGGGTAATAGCAGCAATTTTTGGATGACAGAGAGCAGCAGGATTCCATTGCCCGCCATTACTTACTTCAATGAGCGCAACATCGACATTTGTTTGTTTAAAATGAATGAGCGCAATCATCAGTAAAATTTCTGAGCTGTTTGCTTCTATGCCCAAAGATTGTGCTGTGTTGATAACATCATTTGCGATGTCAGTGAATGTTTTGTTTACAATTGATTCGTGATTAACCGCAATGCGTTCATTATAGGTAAGCATATGCGGTGCATAGTAAGTTCCTACCGTCAATCCTTCTTCCCGCAATAATTTTGCAGTGAAATGAAGGGTAAGACTTTTGCCGTTGGTGCCGGCAACAAGAATAGTGTTAACTGCTTTAGATGGAGAGGCGAGAGCGGCGTCTAACTGTTTTATGCGATCAAGAGTTTTTGTGGTGCGATTAACTGACCATTGTTTGTCCAAAAACTCTATGATTTCTTGATAATTACGATGTTTTCCTAAATTTACCGAAGCATGCGATGGTTGCTTGGATATGGTGACCATTAAGTTCTCCAATAATTTTTAATAATTACTCTCAGTCCTTTTTTGTCTTTTCCCATAAAAAGATCAAAAATATAGCGATTACCTTAAAATATTTGCTAAAAATGTCAAAGAAGAATTTATTGGTTTTGGTTAATGTTTATAAATTTACAAAAAAGTAAAAAATGCAAAGTAAATCTTTAAGTTGGAACAATAAAAAAGACAGAGAACTTCTCGTTAAGATCTTGCAAGCCGGCGGCATTGCTCTGGGGTCATCTGATACGGTCATCGGGCTTCTTACGAGTGCAACACTGCAAGCAAGGGAGAAATTAGATGCTATCAAACAGCGAGCAGAAAAACCGTACATAGTTTTAATTGGATCCTTGGACAAATTGCAGCATTATGTTGAAACTCCTGATTCGTTGTCCGTACAAAATATCATGAACAACTGTTGGCCGGGTCCGGTGACTTTAATTTTCAAAGCACGCGAGAACAGTCTTCTTCCCCAAAAGACGATTGCTGTCCGTATTCCGTTGCATAAAGGATTACTGGACGTGCTGCAACATTGTGACGGTCTTCTTTCTACCAGTGCTAATAAAGCTGGGCTTCCTGTTCCAGCGACGATACATGAGGTTGATGCTCAGATACTGCAACAAGTTGACTGCACGATCACGGATGATCAAGCGCAAAAAGAAGAAATCCTCCCTTCTACCATTTTAAACTGCACCGGAGATCAGATTGTTGTGGTGCGAGAAGGTGCTTACAAAATAGCAGACCTTGAGCGGATAGCGGGGACCAAATTGATAAAATCTTGACCTTGCGTGTTCCACTATGCCTATACTGACTAAAAAGAAGGGTTAGGAGTTTGGGGATGAGGGGCTTTTTTAATAAGCAGGGGTTTACGCTTATTGAGTTGATGATAGTTGTTGCTATCGTCGCTTTTCTTTCTATGGTTTCCGTACCAAGTTTTATGCGTTACATGGCCAAAGCAAAACGAACAGAAGCATATATGAATCTTGGTGCCATCTATACCGCAGAAAAAATGCATTGGGCAGAACATGGTTGCTACACTGAACAGCTGTGCGGAACTAATGGTGCTGGGTGGAAACCTGAAAATTATTCAGGTGGCGGCTCAAAAGAACGTTTTTACTATACCTACGGCTTTGCGCAGGGCAAAGAAGGGGAACATTATTTTACCGGAAAATTGGGCGCTTCAATTAAAGCGCTACCCAACGCAAAAGCAGACCAAAGTGGCTTTTTAGCGATAGCCGCTGCAGATATTGATGGAGATGGAAAACTTGATGTCATTGGTATCAATGACAAACACGAGATAGTTATTTTACAAGATGATCTAGCTGATTAATTCCCGTTTTTTTTTGTCATCTGCGAGCTTTTTTTGTAAAGCGGCTATTCTTTTTTGTACGTCACTTGATGAACTCGTGCTAAGACCCAATTGTTTTAAGCCTTCTAAGGCGCTCGTTTGCGTTTGCAAAGTTGCTTCTATGCTTTCTTGAGATTGGCGCCGGACTTTTTCTGCTTTTTCATGTATTTCCTGTGCTTTACGCGCTAACTCTTCTACATTTATCGCCACTCTTCCAGAGATGGTTCGTGAAATGATTTGTTGGTCCGTATTTTCGGGAGTGGGAGAGCTTGGAGGAGTTGAAGAGATATTCTGAATGCTGAAAACAAGACAGGAAAGAGATAGGACAGTTAATCTATTCATTATTATTCCTTGGAGTTTTGAGATTAACGATGTTGATCAGCATCCTAACTAAAAATAATGTGCTTTGCTAGCAATTGCCAATCAAGGGGTTTGCGCTTGTTAGCTCAAGAACCAAAAAAGATGCGTAGTAACAAAGGTTGTAAGAGAACATAGCTCATAGCACCAAATGCTAAGAAGGGACCAAAGGGAATTTTTTTTGAACGAGTAGTAAGAAGATGAATGATGCCACCCAAACTGCCGGTGATTGATCCTACCATGAGAGCTATCCAACAGCCCGCAATCCCGGTGTAAGAACCAATGAATGCTAACAACTCAGCATCTCCCAATCCAAGGCCTTCTTTCTTGGTTAAAAAATAAAAAATCTGGGCAACGCCCCACAACAAAAGATAACCAAACAGAGAGCCGGCCATGCTTGCTTTATAACTTATTGGCAATAGGCCAAAAATGCTGAATAAGATACCGGTGGGGATGAGAAATAAAGTTACGACGCGTGATATGAGCATGGTTTCTAAATCAGTGCGCAGAGAAACAATAAGCGCCGAAAAGAAAACAAAATAAGCGGGAAAATAGATGAGAGGAAGGTGTGTGAAGAGCGCGCTTAAGCAGAGTGCCGTTACTAATTCTATAAAAGGATAGAGTATCGCTATGGTTCCCTTGCAATATGCACACCGTCCTCCGAGTATGATCCATGCGATAAGAGGAATATTGTAATACCAGGCAATCGTGTGCTGACAGGTGGGGCAAAAGGAGCGAGTACGCCAGAAACTGACATCATGAACTAAGCGGTAGGCGACAACATTAAGGAATGAGCCCCAACATAAAAAAAGGGGTACCAGTAACAGTATTAAAATTTGCCTTCTGCCTTTAATTTTTCAATTAAATCTTCAACCTTTTTTTGCTTCTCGAACTCTTCATCATACCTAAAAACAAAATCAGGAACTCTACGCGCCTCAATACGGGATGCAATAGCTGATCTCAATGACGGCTTAAATAATTTTAATGCGTGAAGTTTTTCTTCAAAAAACTCTCTTCCTTTAGGGCTGAAGAAAAAAACATTACAGACACCCAGATCGGGTGAGAAGGTGATTCGATTAGGATACAGTTCCCGAAGCTCAGGATTATCCTGGGCTGCCTGGAAGAAAAGATTAGAAACTTCTCTGAGGTAGAGCGACGCTTTTTGTGCTCTACGTACTTGACGGGAACCGATGCTCATGAGGGTTATTTAGTGCCGTTAGCGGCGATGCGGATAAGATTTTGTTTGATGGCACGAATAA
This sequence comes from Candidatus Babelota bacterium, assembly GCA_013290085.1. Next base: position 4,530 of record JABCYS010000016.1, on the reverse strand, counting down.
GACGTTTACGTCTTTTTTGAGTTGGGGATTCGAAATATACTATGCGCTTCATATCTCGAGATACGCCTTCACGCTCTATTTTTTTCTTGAGCTGCCGAAGGGCGCGATCCAGATTATTGTTAACCTGAATAGATACATTTGATTTCTTTGACATAGTAATTTCAGCCATCCTTGAACAATTCGATTAAGAAAGATTAAAACGATACTTTTCTAATAAAGATTATTGTATGAATTTTAATTCCAGTTGTCTAGGTATCCCCCCTAAAAAGTAACCACAAGAGAGCCCAGAATGGTCTTGGTGCGAGGGGCATTTTTCCGGCTTAGTGGTCCCTGGTATATGGCCCCGAGCGATATAGAAGGGGCTATTTCATAGTTAAGGGCGAGGGTGAACATGCGCCAGTTCCATTGAGAAATTTCCTCGATGACAAAAGGAAGTAGGGGGGGACAAGAGGTAGGGTCTGGGCAAGGGGGCTGATTAACCAGGTGGATACGATCCTTATTGTGAGCAATTTGAATAAATTGGGCAAACCCCGAGAGCTTATCTATAAAGCGCTTGGCATTAAAAGTCGCAATAAAATGCCAATTATTACCGGGAGAAACATTGGCCGAGGCGGTACAAGGTAAAATCCCCCGTTGGTTTAAATGGGTAGGCAGGCGGATAGTCTGTGTTTCGCTTGAAAAGGCTGTTCCCCCAGCTTCGACGGCGAGCTCAAGGGTATCTTCAAAATCAATGGATACGCCGGCATTAAAGCCTATCGAGTCATGGCCATTGCTACCAAAAGAGACAGAAAACTGTTTAAACGGGTCCCGTTCTGCTCCCGTTGCAAGGCAGCCATACAACTGGACAAAGGGGGTGAGTAGAAACTTAGGCCACCCGTCACGATCATGGTTAAAAGGGATGGCATGGCGCCAGAAAATACTACCTCGTATATCCTCAAACCCAGACTTTCTAAAGTCAGAAACATCAAGACCAAGCTCGTTAGCTATGGCAATGACCTTATCAGAATCATCAAGAACCCGGTTGACCTTACTCAGGTTTTCCTGCACAGCGTTTAAATTCTGCGGCGTAAGAATGCCATCAAGTAAATTATCTGCTGATCTATCAATGAAGCCAACTTGCGTGCCAGTGGAAGTGAGAGATTGCTGAATCTCAGAAAAACCACCCTGAATACGCGCACCAACATCGTTGAAAATTAAAATTGAAGCTTCAAAGCGAGCGCCAGACTTTTTGTATTCAAGAGGTGCTGATACCATGCCAAAGTGGGGCCCAATAAGTTCAGAAACGTTGGTGAAGGTTAAGGAATTTTCTTGGCCAAACAAGAGTTCGCCATTTGGATTATCAATGGTTGAAAACGTTGTCCCGACAGTACTACCAAAAGAGGTGAGCGACGCTTCTTTGAGGTTAGGGGTTAACGTGGTGGTGGTAGGACAGTGGTCATACGTTAAGGCAAGCATGTTCCACAAACCAAGCATGTCGCCAAGCATGACAGTTTGCTCATTGGTGTTTTTTGCACTGGTAGCTTTTTGAGTAAAAACGGAGGCTGAAAATCTGACACGTTCATGTTTTAGCTCGGGAACAATACCTAAAAGTTTATCTTTTTTTAAGGTATACAAAAATTCGTGCGGATCAGCACTGCTGTAGAGCTGTAATGGATCATAGGAATCATAAGACGTCATGCCCAGTGATTCGAACGTCATTAAACCTGCTACTAGAAAGATAAGCCTAGAAGTAGCATAACGTATCATTAACACCCTTTCTTCAAAACTATCTCGATTCTCTTATAACATCTTCGAGTTAACGGAGTCAATGGCCTGCAAAGAGGTGAGTAATAATTCCCTCAAGGGCAAAAAATAAGATTATTCCTGCGGTCAGTAATCCTGCAATGGTTTGTATAAAATGTGCGGTAGTTTGGCGAACCGTAAAGAGTGTTATAAATGCAGTTACAAAAGCTACTATGACAAAGAGTGCGGTGAAATTAAAAAAAAGATCTATGTTTTGAAAAAGACTGTAACTTCCTGCAATAAAAAGTCCCATAAGAACAGGAGCAGTTATAGGGGTAATGAAAGATCCTTTTGTTGTCGAAATATGCATTGTTTTTAAAAGAGACAGAAAAAGAGAGCTGGTGGCAAATAGCATAGCATTAAGCACACTTAAAAATGATGCGGTGATAGAAAAATGAATAGCTGTAATCAGCCACGTTTGTGTAGGAAATAATTGCGTCAAAACATGAGAGAGTGGTACGCCGGTGTTAGTCAGCGCAGATGAAGGTACGGCAAGTATGATGGAAAAAATAAATAAGAAATAAATAATGCTGACGAATAAAAGAGCATAACTTAACGCCCGAGGGACATTGCGCTGAGGATTTTCTACCAGAGCAAACAGTGATGCAACACTTTCAAACCCAAAAAAGCCAAAAATAAGAGCCTGCGTTGCCCGAAGAACATTGGTAAACCCATACGGTGCAAAAGGCACCAGGTTGGCAGTTGTTGCCTTGCTAAAACACATGACGGTGATGAGAAGAAGGGGAATTGTTGTGCAACACAGAGCAATAATTTGTAGTGATCGTGTTGCCACACCACCGACCATGGTAACAATGACCAACAGCGCCAGTGCCATCAGTCCTAAAACATAGGCGGATACCATCGGGATATAATCATGCAGGTAAATGCCAGCAAGTTGGAGCAACAGACCCATGGCAATAAGTATGCCAATTAAATAAGAGCCGCTAGAAACAAGTCCGGCATAATGCCCGCCCCATTGTTTGGCATAAATATAAAAAGAACCTTCTTTGGGGAATAGTTGCCCCAGACGTGCAAAAGATAAAGCCATACACCATACAGCCAGTACGACAAAAAGATAAGTTAGAATCCCCGCAGGGCCCACATAGGAAAGAAGCTTTGCCGGAGCACTAAAAATACCGGCACCAATCATAGCATTCATACCTATGATGGTAGCCGTGGCAACACCAATTTTTTGTTGAGCTTGCATTACGTTCTCCTTTTAAACGACGGCTTGCGCATCTGCCAGCCGATTAGGCAGTTTTTTGAGGTCTACAACAATTCCTCGGTTCTGAAAATAGGTCATGAGATGAACAAAAGAAGCTTCAAGTTCCGAGGGGACAAAAAATTCAAAAATACTTCGTTCCTTTTCCAGCGTGCGATCAAAACAAAGATGCTCAAAAGAGCGTAACACGCCAACAAAAAACCAAGCCTCCTGAGGAACAACGTGAGCCTGGTAGTAAACACAGAGGTTCATGCCTGTACTTTTCCAAGACGGTTTTTTGATTCCTGCACACCAAGGACATCAAGAAGTTCTTTGATACCCAGTCCTTCCTTGGACCCGGTAAGAAGGAAACGCAAAGTTCCAAAGAGTTCCTTCACGCTTATCTTCTGTGTCTTTGCCTCTGCTTTTACCGCTTCGATAAATTCTTCTGGATTGCTTATCAGAGGAAGCTTTGCGTGAATGAGCGTAAGAATAGGTAGCGCTGCTTCTTGAGGAATAACTCCATAAAGATCAGCGATGGTAAGCTGCGGTGCATCAAAATAGAATTTCAGAAGCTGTGAAGCATCATGTAAGGTGATAATGTCCGTTTGAACAGTAGCTATAAGTTTCTGTAAAACTTCGCGTGAAGTTGTCGCTGCTTGAGGATAAAAAGCTTTTAAAAAGGGCAAACATAATTCAGTTAATTGTGTCGCGTCATACTGCGCAATCCATTTATGGTTTACCCAGCGCAACTTTTCAAGATCATATTTGATGAGTCCAGTCGCATGAATATTTTGAAAATCGAATACTGCTACCAACTCATCAAGAGATAAAATTTCTTTTTCAAAAGAACCACCAATGATGCCCAGATAATTGCAAATTGCTTCCGGTAAGAAGCCTGCTTTTTGTAAATCGCCGAGCGAGAAACCAAAGTCTCGTTTTGAAAGTTTTTTCCCTTCCGCATTTCCAATGATGGGCACATGCCAAAATTGCGGTACGGCAGCATCAAAACTATGGTAGAGCACTACTTGATTAGCAGTGTTGGTTATATGATCCTCGCCACGAATAATGTGGGAAATCTTCATGAGAATGTCATCCACACAGTTGGCAAAGGTGAAGGTAAAGCTACCGTCAGCCCGGGTAAGGGGAAAATCAGAAAAATCTTTTAAGTTAAATTTTATGGTCCCATGAGCAAAATCTTGAATGCTTATTTCCTTTTCTTGCGTTGTTTTAAGCCGCCAAATAAAAGGAACGTTCTCTTCAAGATTCTTTTGTATGGCCGCCTCATCTAATTTGAAGCAGGTGCGATCATACCGCGGTGGTTGCTTAAGCGCTATGTGGCGCATTCTTTTTTTCTCAAGTTCTTCCGTGGTACAAAAGCAACGATAGACGAGATTTTTTTCACGAAGCTCAAGTAACTTTTGAGCATAGAGTTCGGTGCGTTGGGACTGAAAGTACGGGCCATACTCCCCACCTTTTTCTGGGCCTTCATCAAAGAAGAGATGGAGCCAGGTAAGGTCCTTGATGATAACCTTCTCTTGAGGATC
>JABCYS010000015.1 GCA_013290085.1 Candidatus Babelota bacterium | reverse complement strand
GTAAGGTCCTTGATGATAACCTTCGCTTGAGGATCGATGTTGCGTTCAAAATCGGTGTCTTCAACCCGTATGATAAAGGTGCCGTTGTTCTTTTTGGCAAAAAGATAATTAAGCAAAGCAACCCGGATGTTGCCAAGGTGCATAAATCCGGTTGGGGATGGGGCAAAACGTACCCTAACTTTGTTCACGAGATTCTCCAAAAAAATGATCAGTGAGTACGATTCTAAACCGAATCATCTTGATAGTCTAGAAAGTCTTTGGATACGCACTTTTTATGGATTTCTGAGACGATTCTTTGACCATACTAAAAAATATTTGGTAAGGTGGTGGCGGTTTTTAAAAAGGAGCCATTTTTCTCAAAAGGAGAGCGGGATGAATCAATGTCTAAAAATATCTTTTCTGGCCGACAAGCCAAAAGACTTTCTTGATGCAATAATCAAAAAAAATGCTCGTGAACTTGGTATCGAAGGTACCGTTCAGGCGCTCAACGAACAAGCAATTAATATTGTTGCCTGTAGTAGTAAAGAAGTGCTCGACGAGTTTCTTGATATTCTGCATAAAGGATCGGTAGATGGCGTACTCCAAAATATGGCCATAGAACCTTTTTTAAAAAACAAAGACTATCGAGGAGTGTTTCGGGTTCTAGAGTAAGGTTTTTGGAGCAATGATATTTCTACAAAAGATTGGTTATGTTTTTAAAATGATCATCTACGAGAATCCTACCTTTTTGTGTTTGAATAACATCGCTTTGTAAGAATTGAGCTGGGTTAATTTTTTGTACCTCTGTTTTGCCGCGCCATTTTTCTAATGGATTAGGCTCGCTTAAAATGTATACAATAGCCGTTTTAGCATCTCGTAGACTATCTTTTATGAGAGCTTGGAAAGCAAGATGAGGATCAGAATACCAAGCTATGGAGAATGCCGGGCCTCCAAGATTTTTTTCAAGGACCTTAAACTTTTTAATGATCTCTTGAATTAATAAAGGTGAATATTTTTGTTGAGCGCCTACTCGAGTAACAATTTCTGCTAAGAGTTTTTGAGCATCATTCATAATCCCTAATTTTCTACGAAACCTTCTTAGATCTTTGTTGGTATAGACCTGAATGCCGCGGTCACGGGGTACAAATATCATAAAGCTTGGGGCTTTTATAAAGGGTTCTTCCTCGTCATCGTCTTCTTCTGTTGGTTCATTCTCTTGGGTCGATTCACGGAGCTCGAGTGCTATAATTTCAGCTTCACTTGGGTAGGGTGGCGAGGTATAAATAAACGTATCTACATCTGCCATAACCAAGACATCTGTTTTTTCTGCTTCAGCAGATTTGCTCGGTCCAGTTACTCGTGCAATATAAGAATAGGCAGAATCATATGTCTTAATTGATATACCAAGGGCTTCGATTTCTTTTTTAAAAAAGAGGTAGGCGGCGGTATTTGATAAAGATGCGCCAATTCCAATAGACGGATTTATAGCTTCGGCAACTTTTTCAGTTGTGGCTTTAGTAGCCGCTTTTTCTTCGGTTGTTTCGGATGCTTTCCATAGAATCTCTTGCGGGAAAAGTTGGGATAAAAATGAGGCATGTTCTTTTGCAAAGGAAGTCTTTGCAAATTTGGTTAATTGATTGAGCTGATACGTATCAAGATAGCCGGGATCAATGAAGTTAATTTCAAGAGAGTTAAAGCCGCTATTTTTGAGGTACTTGATAATAATATAATCTTGGAGTAATGAGCCTGAAGCGAGCGATGTGTAGACAATATGATCCGTTGGAGCATAGCGCTGACGAATGTCAAAAACAATGCGCAATGCAAGTGCAATGCGTTTTTCAAACGGCTGGCAATCACACCATGATAATCTATACTCAAAAAATGTATTAATGGCTAAATATAAAATTCCCTCAAGGGCTGAGCGTACTAAAGCTATATTTTCCAGTGAGGCGTTTTCTAAGGAGGTTTCTAGGGGATAGTTTTTAACTTCTTGGGCACAGGCTTGAGCTATATCATCAGAAAAAGTATAGATGGCCCAATTTCTTTCTACGTTTTCAAATAAAGGACTGAAGGGATTAAATACGCTGTATATTTTGTTACGAATGGTGCCTATAAAAGAGATAGGTTCTATAGGTCTTAAAATACCTTCATTAAGTAATTTGTTTTTAATAGAGGTACTTATAGTGCGAATTGCCTGTTCAAGAGCCGGCTCATTAAATTTTAAAGAGGTGACAGTCTGTGGCTGCGCAATGAGGGACGATTTTTTTAGCATAATCTGAAATGCTGCTACTACGCCTACGATAAGTGACACAAAAAGTACTATTTTCTTTTTCATCCTTGGTTCCTTGCTATCCATTAAAACTTAGGGCCAGGCTAAGAAAAGTCATTACATAAAGTCAACAGTGGAACCATTTTCCCCATTATTTAGATTTAACATCCCCACAGCCAAAGCCGTGCGTCCCCTCTAATAATCCTTCCCCATAACCATTTCGCGCGCTTTTTGTTACACTTGACCGGTAAATAGGTAACAAAAACATAGTTTGCCAGGTTCTTTTTGTGACGCGCACTCGATTAAGCCTCTTTGTTATTTTCCTTTCTTTTTTCCCGTTGGGTACAGTAGCAGGCTCTCGTAATCAAACTTTGCCTAACGATAGTGTTGCATTAGCCATTCCTCTGGGTGGCATGCCGTCGTTGCATGCACTTGACGCTCTTATCAAAAAACCGTTTTCTCTCGGCACACTTACCTATACCGCCGATACCCCGTTTGAACCGGCAGAGTTTTCTTATCTGATGGAGATGAAGCCTGGCGATCTTGTTACCGCAGCTACGGTTAAAAAAGCAATCCGCTACCTGATTAAAAAAAATAAATTTAATGCAATACGTTTGAAAATTACGCCGGCAGAAAATAAACCGGATACAAAAAATATGCACCTTGAGCTTGAGAGCTTTTTAATGCTCAAAAGAATTACGATATCAGGCATCTTGCATGGCCGAGATACCTATCGCTATCTCTATGACCTTAACCCCGGTGAAGCATTTGATGAAAAAAAACATAAACATTCTCTTCTGATGATGAAAGAGGAATTGGCGCATCAGGGATACCTTCTTGCAACAATTAAGGACACGGTGACCCAGGACCATGGATCAAAATTCCTTACGGTGAACCTTGATATCCAATGCGGTCCATTGTTTCGCATCGGTTCGGTGCATGTAGAATGTACCTCAGAGGGCGAACACCGAGTTTCTCACGGTGAATGTGCATTGTTACAGGAAAAGATAGAAAAACTTTTTGCACAGCGGCTCGAGCGAAAAATGTATTCTTCAAAAATACTGGACAAGAGTGGTAGTGCTCTTAAAAAGTTTTTAGCGAAAAAAGGTTTTTTGCAGGCAGCCGTTACGCTTGATGAATATGTTAACAGGGAAGAGCACAAGGCTGATTTGGTAATACGAGTTAACCTCCAGGCAAAAAAGGAGTTTGTTTTCTTTGGCAACCATTTTTTTTCTGACCAACAACTGTATGACATGGTCCTTTCTTTTGGCCAGTCCACGCTTCTTGTTCCCACATCCTTACTCGCTCAAGAAATAGAAAATAATTATCACAAAAAAGGGTTTCTAAAGGTTAAGGTTGAAAATCGTGAAGAAGACGCAACCTGCTTTTTTGTTATCAATGAGGGGCCGCGCGCTATAATCGAGAAAGTAGAGTTCCATGGCACACAACAACTGCATACCGAGCTCAGTCGTTCTGGTTTTTACCGGCGGATAAAAAAACATTCTTTTTTTGACGAAGATAAAATCAAGCGGGTGGTCGAAGCCCTTGAGACATACTATCGCCAAGCAGGTTTTTCACTTGCGCGAGCTTCTTTTGATACCCGCAAAATTGCCGGGATGTCTGATCGTTATCGCATTCAGATTCATCTGGATGCTGGCAAGCGTTATTACCTAAAAAAAATTACCATTCCCTCCTTCCCCGAGCTTGAACGTCAAGGACCATTCCTATCATTCTCTCGGGCATCTGATCCGGTACCTTTTGATAGTCAGCAACTTTTGATGCAGCGACGTTGGCTTGCAGACTATCTTCATCAGCAGGGGTATCTCTATTTTGACATCAAACCAATCGTTACGGTGAAAGCAGCGCACTATTGTTTTGTTGAAGTGGAGTGGAGCATCAGTTTGCAAGAAGACAAGGTTACTTTTGGTAAAACCATCATCGTTGGTTCAAGCCCATTACCGTTTAACCGATTTATGCGCGAACTACAGTACCGCGAGGGCGAGACCTGGAATAAAAAGGCATTGGAGAGTTCGCTTTTCCGATTACGAGATTTATCACTTTTTTCTTCTATTCACCTGCATCCGGAAAATATTTCTGCACCTGAGGCAGAAAAAATTATTCTAGCCAAATTGGCAGAAGATGATCCTTTTGAACTGCGCATGAGAGCAGGTGTGCTTGGCGTCTCAAAAAATCTTACCTGGCGTGAAGGGGCTACCTATAAAGTTGGTGGTTCACTCCTGTGTAAAAATGTTTTTGATACGGGAGGGCAGTTACGGTTTGATGCTGATCTGACAAAATTTGAACGGTATTTGAGTGGTTATTATGTATATCCATGGTTTTTTGACATGCCGTATACCACCATAATCAAGGCATACAGCAATCGCTATCTCCAGCCAGTAGTCCAAGGAAGCAAAGATAAACTATATGTTGCCATCCAACAGGGATTTGTAATTGGGCTGAACAGGAAGTATAGCCACAGTACAACTGGTTTGAATGTTGGATTTGAATTGATGGAAACTTCTTTAAAAAATAGAGCGGCTGCAGAGGCAATTAATTTTTCTCCTGCGCTCGCAGACGTTAAAGTTCCTTATCTTTACTTAGAACCTACACTTGTTGTTGATCATCTTGATGACAAAATTTATCCAACTCTGGGTTCATTTACGTTTCTATCGGCAAAGGGCATGATTCCACTAAGTAAAGTAAATGATTCCTTAATTAAGGTTCTACTCGAACAATCTTTTTTTTATCCCGTGTACGAATCTCTCGTCGCAGGATTTAGATGTAGAATCGGACATATTTTTAATCAATGCTTTAATCAGATTATGCCGCCGGAACGGTTTTATTTAGGTGGTGCTAACTCGGTGCGTGGGTATGACCCAGATTTTGCGCCGCCGCTGGGTTGTTTTGAAAGTGCAAATAAAAGAAAAAAACTTGTTCCGCAGGGTGGCAAATCGATGCTTAACGTGAATGCAGAGCTGCGGTTTCCTCTTTTTAAAAGTATAAGCGGGGCATTATTCCAAGATGCGGGCGTGCTTATTGGGGATGATGTTGCGGCAATTAAAGAGCAGTTTGTTGCAGCAACAGGGGGCGGTATCCGCTACAACACACCGGTAGGCCCGTTGCGTTTTGATATTGGATTTAAATGGAAGAAGCGTTTTCCGGAAGATTCTCGAATGGCATGGTTCTTAACGTTGGGTAATGCGTTTTAATGTTTAACCTTTTTTGTGCGATAGATTGAGCTTGCAATTTCCTTTGCATTCCCCATAAAAACCCTTATATTCGCTAATTATTGTTTTTTATTTTTAGAAAGCACTGTTTTACCATGAATCACGAACACTCTTTGGACTTGGAGCATGAAAAGCATAGCGAGTCCTTGCCCCATGAACTTTTACACCACTTTCCTTACGCAATATTTTCCGTCTCCTTCGGGCTTATAGTTTTAAGCTTCTTGACCCACGTAGGAAGTAATGATGTCCAAGAAGCGGCTGAGCGATCTCACTCACTATTCCACAATTTTCACTTCCTACACATTATTTTTGCAGCAACCGGAACACTTATTACGTACCTGCGTTTCTCCCGTAATCTTGTAGGCGCACTGCTGGTTGGCATTATATCTCCAGCGATCTTTTGTACGCTGTCAGATGCCATACTTCCTTATTACGGCGGCAGACTCCTTGGCGTACCGATGGATTGGCATATCTGTTTTTATTCAGAATTACCCAATGTTTTACCTTTTTTATTGGTTGGCATTATCAACGGTTTTGTGATGGCACAACATCATTATTCTAAGCTTGCATCATTTTCTGTAGGCTCCCATTTTGTTCATATCCTTGTCAGCTCGTTAGCCTCATGCCTATACTTGCTTTCATACGGTTTTACCGACTGGTCAGAAAGTATCGGAGCAGTGTTTCTTTTTCTGATTTTTGCAGTATTGGTTCCGTGTACGTTGTCTGATGTAGTTGTCCCTATGCTTTTTGCAAAGGCCCATAAAAAGAGATGATTGGTATCCGCCTAGAAGGCATCACAAAATATTATAACGGTGAACTCATTATCAATAACCTCAATCTAACAATTGAGGAAGGAAAATTCTTTGCTCTTCTGGGACCCAGTGGTTGTGGCAAAACAACCATTTTGCGGATGATAGCAGGATTTGAAAATGTTGATGCCGGAAAAATTTATTTAGGTGATGAAGACATCACCCACGTTCCTGCCTACGGGCGTCCCATAAAAACAGTTTTTCAAAACTATGCCCTTTTCCCGCACATGAATGTGTTTGACAATGTTGCCTACGGTCTTCGCATAAAAAAAATGTCTGCGGATATGATTGAACAAAAAGTTCTGCGCATTCTTAAAGCAGTCGATCTCGAAGCACAAGTAAACAAATACATCCAACAATTATCTGGTGGACAACAACAGCGTGTGGCTCTTGCCCGCGCTATCATTAATGAACCAGATGTTCTCTTGCTCGACGAACCATTGGCCGCGCTCGATCTTAACTTGCGTGAAAGAATGTTACTTGAACTGATCGATCTTCAAGAAAAATTTAAAACAACCTTCATCTACGTTACTCATGATCAAGCAGAAGCACTAACCGTTGCAGATCGTATGGCCATCATGAACTATGATGGAGAGATTGAGCAGGTTGGTACACCAAAAGAAATTTATGAATTTCCAGCCTCATCATTTGTTGCACAGTTTGTTGGAAGCACCAACAGCATAAAAGGATACATCAGCATTCCTCAAAACGAGCAAGCAGTGTTAAATGTTGCTGCGCTGGGAGAGATTGTTATTACTCTGCCAAAAGAAAAACGATGGGCGCGTGATGGCAACCATGCGGTGCTCAGTCTTCGCCCAGAAAAAATAGAGATCAGTAAAAAACCACTTGAAGGATTTGCAAATCATTTTACTGGCGTTGTTGAATCAATCGTGTATCAGGGACGCTGGACGCAATATAAAGTGCGACTAAAAAATGATATGCGGTTGCAAGTGTTTGAACAAAATGAAGAACATTTCCCTCAAGAAGAAATCGATTATTATGACGAGGTCCATCTGTACTGGCAGAAGGAAAATGCGGTTTTGTTGGAGAAATAATGCAGCTTTTTAACACCCTCAAAAAGCAAGCTTCATTTATTGCCGCGGTACCTGCTCTGATCTGGCAGATATTGTTTTTGTACGTGCCACTCCTCTTTCTTCTCAGCGCAAGCTTTTTCAAACGATGGCCAGTATTTAATGTTTATGATTTAACTTTCACCAATATTGCTGCAGTTATTACCACAGCTCATTTTAAAATAATTGGTTGGTCATTAATTCAAGCGATGACAATAGCAACCGCCTGCCTTTTAGTTGGCTATCCAGTCGCTTACTTCTTTGCCGTGAAAATGCGTCGGTGGAAAAACTTTTTCCTTTTCTTCCTTATGCTCCCATTCTGGACAAATTTTCTTGTGCAAGCGTATGCATGGTTTTTTGTACTTGAACGCAACGGTCTTTTAAATAGATTCCTTCTTTCTCTTGGTATTATTCGAGAACCATTACAAATTCTTTATTCGCCATTCGCCGTGATTCTCGTAATGTTTTATTGCTACCTACCTTTTATGATCCTTCCCTTGTACGGCGTGCTGGAAAAATTTGACCTGCGCCTTATTGAAGCATCGCTTGACTTGGGTGCAACCTCATCGAAAACTTTTTTCAAAATTACTTTGCCACTGACAATGTCGGGGATTCGTAATGGCTTTTTGCTTGTTATGGTGCCAGCATTTGGGGAGTACGCCATTCCCGCCATTATGGGCGGGGGGCGATACCTCTATGTTGGTAGCTTAATATCAAACTATTTCTTGGAATCACGTGATCCGGCAGTAGGCTCCTCATTTACGACCGTCAGTGGATGCGTCATCCTTTTTATTGTTCTCATTATTTCACGAGTTATGGCCAGTCCAAAACAGATACAAAAGCAGGAGCGTTAACGTGGTAAAATCATTAGTGTCCCGGGTTTGGCTCCCAGTCCTAGCGTCTTTCACTTATCTATTTCTCTATCTTCCCATCATAGTGCTTATTTTTCTTTCCTTTAATGCTTCCGATTTTCCTTTTAAATGGGACGGCTTTACCTTGAAATGGTATGCAAGTCTGTTACATGAACCAGAATTGTTTATTGCTTTGAAAAATAGCTTGCTTGTTGCACTAACCTCAGTCGCACTCAGTTTGGTGATGGGCCTTCTTTTTGTGTACTGTGGCTGGCAATATAGGCTTTATCGATTTATGCCTGCTTTTTTAGCAGCAGTAGCATTGCCTGAAATTGTTTTGGCCGTTGGGCTTCTCAGTTTTTTTAGCTTTTTCTCGGTACCACTTGGATTAACTACGCTTATCGTTGGCCATACCTTATTGGGATTAAGTTTTGTTATCCCTATTATTCGTACCCAGTTTTTGGAATTAGATTACAGTCTCACTGAGGCATCCTTGGATCTTGGAGCTTCCGAGGCCCAAACGTTCTTTAAAATTATTTTGCCATTACTGTCACCAGCACTTGTTGCCGGCGGGCTCTTGGTGTTTATCCTTTCGCTCGATGATTTCCTAATCTCCTTTTTCTGTTCGGGACCAACATCACAAACTTTATCCCTTTATATTTTTGGCATGATCAGGCTTGGTGTTTCTCCGACGATTAACGCACTCTCTACAATGTTGCTCGCCATCAGCAGTCTTTTAGTTATTGCTTTCTGCTCTCTTAATATTAGTAATCGGGGGCTTTGATGATACGCTCTCGAAAAACTCCCCGAACCTTGTTACTTCTCATTATTATTTTTTGGATAACGATTATTTTTGGTTTGTTATTTTTACCAAATCCCTTTTCTCTTTTTTCATCACAAAAAACAATTAACGTATATTCCTGGACCGAGCTCATTGATATGCGCAAGGTGGTTGAATTTGAAAGACAAACCGGGATCAAAGTAAATATTGGCTATTTTGAAAGCAATGAAGAGCTCTATTCAAAAATTAAATTAACCCGAGGTGTAGGGTATGACCTTATCGTTCCTTCTGGGTACATGGCGGAGCAATTTATAAAAGAAAAAGATTTTCTACAGAAAATAGATAAATCAAAGTTACATTTCTGGCCGCGACTGAATCCAAACCTCCTCCGTCATTTCTACGATCCAGAAAATGAATACACCATTCCTTATATGTGGAGTATCTACGGTATTGGGATAAATAAAAGTTACTTTAGTCCCGATATTCGCAAGGATTGGTCATTGATATTTGATACAACAGTTTCTCAGGCGCCGCGTGTTTTAATTGATGATATCCGCGAACTTATGATCATTGGCGCTTACTACTTATTTGGTTCGCTGGACAAAATTGGTGAACAACAAATTACTGAAATTAAAAGAGTCTTGCTTGAACAAAAAAAATATACGCTTGTCTACGCAGAAGGTGGGGCGCCCTATCTTTTAGCTTCAGGCCAAGCACCATTAGTGTTAGTAACTTCGCCCTATGTACTGCGTGTTGTAGCACATAATAAAGACATTGATTTTATTATTCCGGATAAAGAAAATCCTATTATTTCTATTGATACTTTGGTGATTCCTGCGTCCTGTACAAAACAAGATCTGGTCTATCAATTTATCAATTTTTTATTTTCACCTGAGGTTGTGCAGTACCACGTTGACCAAACTTATTTCTTGCCGGCAGTGACCGATGTTTCGTGCAAAGAAGTTGAAACGAGTAGTAAAAATATTTTAAATACTTGTGCACGTGGTATCACTAAATTTAAATTTCTAAAAAACGTTATTCCAACCAAGGCTATTAACGAAGCCTTGCTGTTTCTTAAGTCTTAAAGAAAGAAAATTGACTTTCTATTTCTCACTATGATACGAAACATGGTGATGTGCTTGATGAGAGTATGAGAGTCATAAAATTCACAAAAAAATATTCTTGACTTCTCATACCCATATCATTAGTAGTAATGCTTTTTTAAAAAAGGGAAGAGTTATGAGAAATCAATTTTCTATCTATCGTTCTGCTCTGGCGATAATAACGTTTCTGTGTGTTAGTTTTTCTTCCCATGTTTTTGCAACACCGGGTAATTGTCCTGGTTCTACCGTGCTTTGGCATGACCTGAGCGATAACGGTCTTGCTGGTGCAACCAATCCCGGTATAACCATGGATGTCTTTAACCAAAATATTGATATTCAAGGCCGTAATGCGCTAGTGAACGGTATTCGTGTCGTAGCAAGCACGTGTGATATTTTAGTTACGATAACTAATAATGACACCATCATCACCGGTTCAGGTAACAGAGCCGATGGTGTTACTACTGGCTCAGCGCGCCTATATCTTTTTGCAGATACGGGACACAGTATTACCTTCTCGATTACCGAAGATCTTATGTTTCGTGGAACAGCTACCAATAATGGTGCTCTTCTTCTTGATCTTTTAGTTTCCGTTTCAGGAAGTGGTACCGTTAATTTTAATATTCTTGGCGAAGAGTCCGTGACCTTCACATCACTTCCTACCACGGGGGGTACGCGGGCTTATGTTGCTATGAAGCCAACGCCGGCACCAGACTGGACCTTTAGTCGTATGGTTGTTAATGCTGCTGATCAGGCGAGCAATGTTGAAATAGGTGTTGGTCCGCGATCATTGCTCAGTTATATTTCACTCAATAGTATCGCATCAAATGGTGGTGGAACCGATCTCGGTACTCTGTTCTTTGACCCGACCAATACTGGTACAGGCCGTATGATTTTACGTGTTTCTGACAAAGGGGAAGTATTAATCTCTGGCAGATTGCTTTCTGCCTCCCCGGGTATAAACGCCGAATTCCAAATAGGAGACATAGACCTCACCACACCAGCGGGGCACGAGGCAGATTTTGATGTGGTGAATAGCTCTACCATAACTTCAGGTAGCTTGTTAATCATCAACCAAAACACAATCCTCACTAATTTTGTTATCGACCCATTCTGTGACGGAGCGTTTGCAGTAACCGGAACGCAAGCTGGATTTATCTTGGGTAGTAATGGTGTGGTGGTTGTCGATAACAATACCTTTATAGACTATGTCGGAACTACAACCAACCAATGTCCTGTGCCGCAGCTCGTCTTGTCAGAAGAGCTAACGGAACAAGGACTTGATCTTCAATCTATTGTAAAGAATCGCAATCCATCAGCATTTATTGTTGATGATAGCGATGACCCGAATGCGGTGACGCCAGCAATTCTTCTTTCTCAAAATCTTTCTGGTGGTTCTGCGGCAGTCTACTTTAGATCCGGTGTGGATGAGGACGGATTAGTGCAAGAGACGGTGAATAACACTATTTCATTTACCATAGCTTCAAATGAGTTTACGCCAGGAGAAGGGAACTTGGTCTTTGATATAGAAGGGGACCTTGATGTTATTGGTAATAACGGTGTTGGTCACCAAGCCTTGCATATTCTGTCACTGCAAGTAACGCCAACAGGCGGTCCGGTATTAGTGCGTTCTGGCGAAACAACTTTCCCACTCCGTACTTTTGCTACCGATGCAAATGGCGACTTCTTGCGCTACAACAGTGCCTACATGATGGTTAATCGTAGATTGAAATTGAATAATGTTTCTTTAGTGCATGATGATGAAAACCATCTCGTGTTTGAAAAAAATGATGTTAAATCAGAACCAACCTATATTGGCGCTGAAAGATTTAAACTGATTCAGCAAGGTATCTGTTCTGGTAGTGCTACCTGTAACGGCTTGCGTCCAAAGATTGTATTCAATAACTCTTATTTTAGATTGAATACGAGTGCTGCAATTACCGGAGTAGACTTACTCATTCCTAATATTCCAAGCGGTAATAACGATTCTCGATTTGTATTCTACGGTAATGGTAGAATTGTAGATAACGGTGACGGGCGACAACTTAATTTAGGAACAGATATAGGTTCCTTTGCGTGCGATGGTGGTACCATCATAAGCCGTGATGCACATCTTGATATTCTCCAAGAGTTGGCCGATCCAACACCGGGAGTTACGCAGCTCTTAACACTTACGACCGAGCCGAATGATAATACGGTAAACAATCTTATAACAACACCGTTTTCACAGCTTCAAAGTCAAGCATCAGTTCATACCATTTATCTCGGTCATGCTTCAAACGTCTCGATTGGTGTTAATGATACAGTCGGCACCGATTCGCTCTGTACCATGAATTTTGCACTTACGACGACTCCTCACTTGACCATTACTGGATGCTTCCTGTCATTTGATACACGT
>JABCYS010000014.1 GCA_013290085.1 Candidatus Babelota bacterium | reverse complement strand
ATTATGGCGACGACAAGTTCAATCTTTATCGCATCGATCATTGAAACCCCCCAATTCCGATTATGCGCTAGCGCATCTTGAATTTCACCCACGCAACAAAGCTCATGTAGAGCAACAGCAACCCGTGCCTAAACCGACTAATCTGTGTCACCCCGTACGTGCGATTTTTATAATGCACCGGCATATCAATAATTTTTAGATTTTGTTTCGCTGCTCCAAATAATAAATCAAAGTCCCCAAACGGATCAAAATCCCCGAAGTACGCTCTTCCTATTGCTATTTTTTCATAGTCTCTTTTAAAGAGCACCTTGGTACCACACAGCGTATCTTTGATTTGTTGGCGCAACAACCAGCTAAACCCCACGCCAAATAAGGTGTTGGCAATTAAATTTAAAAAACGCATGGCTTCTGATTCCATACCGTAAACCAGGCGAGAGCCGTTAATAAAATCACCCTTGCCGCGCATTAACGCTTCAAAAAATTTCGGCAGCTCTTCCGGTGGTACCGTTAAATCAGCATCTAAAATCATAAGCACATCACCCTGCGCGCGGGCAAACCCTTTGCGTACTGCATCACCTTTTCCCTTTCCACCCTGTTTAAAAAAGGTTATGTCACGATCGGTGTACTGTGCCGCTACACGTTGTATTTCTTCGTACGTGCCATCTTTAGAGTGGTCGTCATCAACAAAAATAATTTCTGTGTGCTTACCCATCTGCGGACATCGTTGTACCGCAGCTTCAATATTGCCCCGCTCGTTTTTGCAGGGAATAATCACCGACACACTATAATCTTGAGGGTTGAGTTGATGCTGCAACGGTCGCGCAATAATCCACCGGTTAAGGCACAAAGATTCGATGAGCGGGATGGTGGCAATAATGTTATTCAAAAACCATGACAACCCGGGAATGCGTACAGGAAATAATATTTGGCTCCCCGTGGTTACCACCTCAAAGTTGGCAAGGTGCAGCAGATTGCAAAGGTTGTGAGATGAAAGCCAATTTTTAAAATGAGTAAATCGGCGCAAGCCAAGAACCTGGGCCAGCCACAGTACCGGTTCCCAAAGGTGTGAGTGGGTATCAATAACCAAGCGCGTACCGGGATGCATAACGCGGTGCAAGGATTCAAAAAACTTTTGTACCTCTTCTATCTCCATAGTTACCGAAGAAAGAATGATGTAATCAAACTGCATGTCCTGAGGCAGGTCAGCAACCGTACCAGCATAAAACGAAAGTTCAGGGTACTGTTTTTGAGCATACTTAATTATCTGTACATCTTCATCAATGCCAACACCCACTGAAGGCTTGATGGTTCGAAGCAGGTTGCCACTTTTACTGCCAACATGAAGAACGCGAACATTTTCAGGGATCACAAATTGGTAAAACTTGGCAAGAAGCCCATGGTAGTACCAGTTTTTTTTAATCCAATATTCGTAGGCCATCCCCTCTTTGGAAACGGAAGGTTCGAATGCTGTAAGTAAATCAGTTTTTACGTGATCATTTTTTATGTAAGATGAATTTTGAGAAGAATGTTGTTCTTTCTGCATAACCTAAGCCTTCCCTAATCGCGCAAGCACCTTGAGTTGTCCCGGCGTAAATGCTTTTGACCGGTCGTATCCTGGCACTACAGAGCTGATAATAATGTCTATAAAGTTTTCTAAGGAAAATTGCGCAGCTTGCGCTGTTGTTACATATTTTTTTATGTTCTCTAGATACCTCAAATACTCTTCCTTGCTCATATTCTTCATATAATCGTAGAGCGCTTGCTCATCTTTAAAATCGCGACGATCAATAAAGCATGATTTGGGCACATAATGAGTGATGTTTGGTGGCCCCCAGTAGACCGGTATGGTCCCGCTTGGAAACGAGTTAAATATTTTTTCGGTGATATAGCCATTAAGTCCCTGCATATTTTCGTAGCAAATGTTAAAACGATAATTGTTTAAACATTCGGTCTTGGAGGTTACATAGCCTTTATAAAAGGGATACGCAGGCCAACCAGGGCCATACAAATCAAAATCACCCGTTCCTTTTTGTTCAAAGAAATCGATCATTTTTTGTCGCTGTGAATAAAGTTCAAGTGAAATGTTCGAACGTTTGTTGCCCGCTATCATGACACAGAGCTTGCGCTCTTCAAACGGCTTAACGTTCGCTCCCACAGAAAAATCAATCTGCGGTTCATAGAATTTAAAATATTTTTTGTTATCAACAAGATCATCCATCATCGTATAAACTTTTGAGAAGGGCTCATGGTATTCCCTGACATAGTTGTAGGACTTTATGGTTGGCGGCTCAAACAGAAAAAGAACAAATTTTTCTTTGGGGAAACCTGACTTTAGCATTTCAAGATAGTCAGGAACATCAAAACACATCACGGCCTTGGCATGTTCAAAGTCTTGTACCTTCGTTGTTGTTCTAAGGGTATATCCCAACCGCTCAAATGCTTGACGTAGGAGGTAGTACGGTAGGCGTTGGTTATCGCGGTTCAATTTTGGGTCATTGATATCAAACAACTTATCATTCTCAAAACCACCAAACGGTACCACATAAATAATTTTTTGTTCCTGGGGATACAAAAACCACCATCCCCCAAGACAGCAACCGAGCACGAGTCCTACTATTCCTAGAAGCCATTTCGTATTCATTTTTTCTTTCTATTTTCTTCTGCGTTTTTTCTTTAGATTTTTCTTTTTATCCACCGTTGCGACAACCACGCTCACGCACAACCACTGGCATAGGTCCAATTATCAAGCAAGTGAGTTCAGGCGAGCATACGGTTGTCTGCTGCGTATCACCCGTTCCATGGCCAATAAACCATGAATATCTTTTTTAAAATCATTAATCGGGTTGTCCATGTTCCACAGATACATAACTTCTGGCACAAACCGTACATGAGCTCCTGCCATTTCAACCATCGGGAACATGAAAGCTAAATCGCTGGTGATTCTGAAAAAA
This sequence comes from Candidatus Babelota bacterium, assembly GCA_013290085.1. The sequence continues at coordinate 9,651 of JABCYS010000014.1, read as the reverse complement.
TCGCCGTTGTACATCAAATCCTGTTGTTTTATTTTCTTAAACAGTCCGGCGTAGAAGGTGCGTAAATGGGAGGTGACGAACGGATATTTTCTTATCTGGTTATAACGAACAATTTCATCGGGCAGTGCTGCACAATGTCCCAGGTTACCGGACGGATATTGTTGGTATTGGCCATACGTTAACCACACCTCAGGGTCTTGGTACAGTTGGTTAATTTTTTCAAAGACATGTTCGTGCGCCAGGGCATCATCCCCATCAAGGACGAGAATAATGTCATTGTCCGCGCAACGATGGATGGCGTTATAATCATTGGCCATAGCACCTTTATTAATTTCATTTCTTATGATCGTGCAGCGCTGTTCCTGGTTATTTTCTTTTACTATGCTTACCACCGCATCGTACGTACCATCGGTAGAACAGTCATCGGTATAGATCAATGACCAGTTATTGTACGGTGAAGAACCATTTTTTTGCACAAAAACTGATTCAAGGTTTTTTTTGTAATGGTTGATGTTATTGTAGGAAGGAATGACCACCGTAATATGTTTTTCCTGCCCATGGCTGTAGCGCTGGTATACAAAAAAAGTGGTTGCAAGTGCTGCTACGGTTAAAAGTGGGTATAGAACTTTTTTCACAGAACGTCCTACGCTCGTTTTACAAAGGTTGGGAGATATTCCACATGCACGCTCTTAAATCGCTTTTTGTGCAGTGGGCTAATATCCATCTTGAGGCCTTCATTAAATTTGGCGAGCAACTCTTTTGCTGAAAATAAATTCATGTTTCTGTTGCTGAGGTAGATGGTTTGCACCAGATTCATAGGGATATTAACTATTTTAGCTGCCTCAAAGCAAAGCCCTTGCTTGGTCAGGTTGGCCCTGCTGGCCCATTGGCCTTCGCATGAGTTGGGGCTTACAAAATGCATGCTTTCATACACTGTTTTTAAATCTTTTTTGCGGTAGACGGTCATGTCTGTAGAGTTTGGATAGGCCCAGTCACCTTCTGCTTGGTTAAAGTTCCAGGCATAGATATCATCTTCAATTTTTCTCAGTGGTGGTACTCTTTGTACTGATTTGAGCATATAGCATTCAGTCAGGTGGGTACCAAGGCGTAAATAGAATCCGTAAGAGTTTGTTTTTTCCAAGGCAGCAACAACTTTGTGAAGATCAACAAAATCAGTGACCACAATATCATCAACCCCGTACAGGATGTAGGGTGCTGGAGAATCAAAGGATGCTTTCATAACCAGAGGTTTAAAATCTTGATGGGGCTGCGAAGATTGTTTGAGGAAGGTAATTTTTGGAAATTTTTCCTTCACTACTTGGTATCCTTTTTCATAATCATCATCCGTTGTTCGATAGATAACAGAGACTGTTGATAGACCTTGTACATAGTTCTCTGCTGATTCTAGAAATGCATACAGCTGGAGTGGTCGGTCATAGGAAAAGACAACTAAATCTACCTTTCCTTCTTTAGTCGCGTGTACTTTGATAAACCAGGCAGCAAAGAGTAACGTGCCTGCCGCAATAAATGGTAAAAATTTCTTAACCATGATTTCCTTTGTAGCCTTTTGGTTTTTTAGCGTTGTCATTAATCAATGTCAGCCATTTATACTCCAAAGTTTGAATTTTTTGTAGCAAAAGTGGTAATGTTCTTTGGGAAAGTTGATTTGTAAAAAAAATAAGGAGATTCACCATGAAGATAGTTAAGAATTATCATTTGGCTTTTATGCTTGTCTTCCCGCTTTTTCTGTGGGCAGAGGAAGGTGTAACTGACCTTTCAATCAATGCACCAAATTCTGAGCTGTTAGATTTGTTTGACCAGCTCGAAGAAGCAACTGATGCAAAAAAATCTCAAAGCAATCCCCAATATGCTCACAACAAGGACAAAATACAGCGTTTACAACAACAAGCTCAACACTTACAGAATGATTACTTTGCTCAACTTAAGAAATTGTCAGACAACTATATACAGGCAAAAAACAGTCTTGAAGCGGACTATTTAAAAAATCTTCAAACTCTTTATGCGCAAATTCAAGATTTAATGAAATAGCAGAGAACAGCGATGAAGAAATATATCCTAGCTTTTATTTTTTCTGTCGGATTGGTCCAGGCTCATGCACTTGAGTTACGCTCTGAAGAGCAATTCGAGGATATCATTGAAATCATTATCACTCTTCTAGAAGAAATAATTTCTGAAGAAGGTAGCTCATCCAAGTTTGTGTTTTCCGGCTCCAATCAAAAAGAAAAATTGCAAAAAATAGAACAGACTTTGCACAAGCTTCAGGGTGAATACTCACAGCTCGCAGCGCAAACAAAAATCTTAGAATCTGAAAAACAACGGCTTGAAGAACGTAATCAAAAACAAATCGCAACCTTTAACGCCCTGCAGCAGGAACATACAAACTTGCAGGCGCAGGCTCAAGAAATAGGCGCTTTCTCAAAAAAATTACAAGAAACTTATAAGGGCGACTTGGAAAGTTTACAAAAAATATATGAGGATTATCGCACTAAGTTGCTAGCTATCGACAAGGAACTGTGTCAAAAAAAAGATGGTCTTCAAGAAACGTTCTCGAAACATCAGCAAGAAATCGACGAAAACTCGCAGAAATTTTTAAGATAAATATCTCTCAAACGAACAAAGGAGTTGTAATGAATCTCAAAAAACTAATCTGTGCTGCTGTCCTAGTTTTTGCAAACAGCCAATGTAAAGTTGCCGATACGGCCGGCGCTGGAATCATTCGCCCCGCTCACCCAGCAGAGCCTGCTCAACCAACAGAGCCTGAATGGACTATGACGGATACTGAATTTGCTATGACGGGTACAGTCGTAGAGGCTGAAACGAGGTCTAAAAAAAACCAGCACCTTGCACAAAAATCTACTCGTAAGGAAAAGAGTGCTGTGAAAGTGGCTAAGTACACCAAAAAAGAAACTTCTAAACCTGTTGCCGGCTAAGATTTTCTCTTGCGTACAAAGCCTTCCGGCTTGGTCCAACTTGCTGCCCAGTGATGCACCGCAAATGATTCAGGCTGCTGCCATTCTGATGGTGGCAGCCCTTTTTGTGCATAATCGCACGGATAGAAATAACTGGCTGGTAATGCAACGTCCTTAGCACCATTCATACCGGCGCAATGGTAAAAAACTTTCGTGCAATGGACAGGTCCGGTACGCGAAATTATCTGCATCGTATCATTGTTACGGATGTTGTTTATGCATTGCTTCAATACATAATGTCCTGGAACAGAGCCGATCAACCCTATACCTAATTGTGAGTAACCAGTATCAAGTGGCTGAATACCGATATAAAAATCATAACAATGATGTAAGAGATCAAGTGGTTGCAAACATTCAAAATCAACATCTACGTACAAGCCGCCATAACGATACAATAACTCGTACCGTAAAATGTCGGACTTTTCTCCATAATTAAGGGATGCGTCATATAAATCTTGATTAGTTAACGTGAGATTGCTTACCTCAGCATCAGTCCACAATTTATATTCCCAATCGGGGTGATGCTTGCGCCAACTCTCTTGATATTTTTTGTACTCGTAGGGAAACGGGCTGCCCAACCAAATTTGATGAATGATTTTTGGAATCTTTATTTCCTGCTGTGGCTGCACCTGAGAAAAATTATTTTTTTCATACAGATTTTTAAACATTGCATACGTGCTACTCGAAAACTCATGAGTCAGTGCCTGCTGACGAGCATCCTTCTTCATGGAAACATCAAAATCAACGTGCTGTGATTGCAGCTGGTCCTTCATACGCCGCAGTTTAAATTCCTGATACATTTTGTAAGCAGCCAGGCAAACAAAAAAAATAATGGGGATACTATATTTATAATATTTATAGTGCTTTAGCTTCATGCCGCTTATCCTTTTGCACAAAATGCTGTTGCACAAACCAGTCGTACGTCCGCTTTAATCCCTCCTCAAGCGTGACGGTTGCTCGCCAACCAACTGCTTGCAACTTAGTCACCTCAAGAAGTTTTTGCGGTGTTCCGTCAGGCTTGGTTGTATCAAACACAATTTTTCCTTCAAACCCCACCACTTTTTTTATGAGCTGCGCAACATCAGCAATACTGATATCTTCACCAACACCCACGTTGATCCACTGATCACCTTCGTAGTGATGCATAAGAAACAGGAGTGCTTGCGCTACATCATCCACAAATAAAAATTCTCGCCGCGGTTTTCCTGAACCCCATACGACTACCTGATCTCTTCCTTCAATTTTCGCCTGATGAAATTTATAGATCAGTGCAGGAAGTACGTGACTATTCTGCACGTCAAAGGTATCACCTGGACCGTAAAGATTGGTTGGCATGGCAGTGATGAAGTTACTGCCGTATTGCTTCTTGTATGTCTGACACATTTTTAAACCAGCTATTTTTGCTAATGCATACGGCTCATTGGTAGGTTCTAGTGGCCCCGTGAGCAAATATTCTTCTTTAATTGGCTGAGGACACAGGCGCGGATAAATACAGGAAGAACCTAAAAATAATAATTTTTTTACGTGGTAGGTATGTGCGGCATGAATAATGTTGCTTTGAATCATGAGATTGTCGTAGAGAAACTGCGCAGGGTACGTACGGTTAGCCTCTATCCCACCAACGCGCGCTGCTGCTAAAAAAACATAGTCAGGTCGTTCGGTAGCAAAAAAATGCTCAACGGCTTTTTGATTTCGCAGATCCAGTTCGGCCAAAGAACGCACGATCACTTTTTCATAACTCTGCAAGGCCCGCATCAGTGCAGAACCTACCAGTCCTTGATGCCCTGCAACATAAATTTTGGACTGCTCATTCATGATCGACGCCAAGGCTTCCACCTTGCTTGTGCAACAGATAAGAAAAAAATTGTTCATCGTGGTTTTGAGAGAGCATTGCTTTTTCTTGCTGTGCCAGAACAACATCACTCATCACCATCAGTTGCACTAACTCTTTGAGCGACATTTGTGGCTGCCAGCCAAGCTCTGCCCGCGCACGCGATGCATCTCCTTGCAACACATCTACTTCTGTTGGTCTAAAATAATTTTGATCAATCACCACGCGTGGCGTACCAGTTGCAGCATCAACACCCCGCTCATGAACACCACTCCCCTCCCAAACAATATCAATGCCCACCTCACGGAATGCCATTTCAGCAAATTCGCGCACCGAGTGGCAGATTCCTGTTGCTATAACATAGTCACGGGGTTGTTCTTGTTGCAGCATCAACCACATAGCTTCCACATAATCTTTTGCATACCCCCAATCTCGTTTTGCATCAAGATTGCCAAGGTACACTGCTTCTTGCATGCCCAATGAAATGCGCGCAACGGCTCTGGTTATTTTTCTGGTGACAAATGTTTCACCACGGATGGGGGACTCGTGATTAAAGAGGATACCGTTGCAGGCATACATGCCGTATGCTTCGCGGTAATTTACGGTAATCCAGTAGGCATACAACTTTGCAGCGGCATAGGGAGAGCGTGGATAAAAAGGAGTTTGTTCATTTTGTGGCGCTGGCATGGTGCCGTAGAGTTCGCTGGTTGATGCTTGGTACAAACGAACTTTTTGTGTAAAACCTAAAATGCGTATTGCTTCTAAAATTCTTAACGTACCTAATGCATCGGCATTGGCAGTATATTCTGGTGTTTCAAAAGAAACTTTCACATGACTCTGTGCCGCTAAATTATAAATTTCATCGGGACAAATATCTTGAATAATACGAATAAGATTGGTGGCATCGGTCAGATCACCGTAATGTAAGAAAAATCTGTTCTCACTACTTTCATGCTTGTCAGAAAAAAGATGGTCGACTCGTTCGGTGTTAAACGATGATGAACGTCGCTTGATACCATGAACTTCGTAACCCTTACTTAACAGAAGTTCTGATAAATACGCGCCATCCTGCCCTGTTACCCCGGTAATAAGTGCCTTTTTTCTTAAGGCTTTGGCTGGAACATACGTTTGTAACATTGTCTACAGATACTCATCAAAGCTATTATGTTTTAATGTTTCTAACACCAGTTTTACTTTATCGGTTTCACTGCGCTTGGCTACTAACAAGATGTCATCCGTTTGCACGATGCAGAGATCTTCAACGCTGATTAATGCTACTAAGTTTTTTTGCACGTCGATAAGGTTATTATTTGAATCGATTTCTATGATATCAACTTCGTGCTGTTGCGCTCGCAGGGACATAAAGGTAGCAAGATTTCCAACATCACACCACACAAAGTTTGCAGGAAGCACAGAAATTTTTTTACTTTTTTCCATCAATGCATAATCAATCGCAACTGCAGGAACATTTGCATAGGATGCACCATCTATCCAGTACGATTTAACTGCTTTAAAAAGTTCTGGTGCGTGATTCTCAAATTCCTCAACCACAAGCCCGACTGGTGCACAAAAGATTCCAGTATTCCACAACACGTTTTCTTTTTTCATTAATGCTTGTACGCGTTTGGCCGTCGGCTTTTCAATAAACTTTTTTACTTTGCACGGAAACTCGTGCTTTGTTGCTTCATATTCTATGTACCCGTACCCTAACGCTGGGTAGGATGGCTTAACGCCAACTGATACGATTCTTTGTAACGTGTCTGCACTATCAAGTGCGTGGACGATAAATTCACTAAAATGTTTTGTTTGCGCAATGTAATGATCGCTTGGAAAAACCGCCACTAATGCTTCCGGGTCATTCGCTTGAATAGCCATGCAGTTTAATAAAATTGCCGGGCCGGTATTACGTGATTCTGGTTCAACCGTTACCAAACCAACTCTGTCTTGCACCGCGCCAGCTATCTCTTCCATCTGCTGCTCGGTTGTCACCACCCATATATTTTCTCGGGGTACCATAGAGGCGATTCTTTCAACCGTGTCCTCTAATAAAGAACGTTCATTTTCTATCGACAGTAATTGTTTTGGCTTATCTTTTCGGCTTAAAGGCCACAGTCGCTCTCCACTCCCACCGGCAAGCAACAGTGCGTAAATCTTTTTTGATTTGTGTGCCACAGCAGTTCCTTTTTTTTAAATTTCTTTTCCAACTTTTGCGGAGCATACCACAGATTTTTGTGAAGGTATGTATGCATGACACTGCTGACATAATCAGCGGCGGTTCGAAACAATTATGCCCCGCCATTATAATGTCATAATGTTATAACGTTTTAGAGTATAGAAATAGGAAGGACAAGGATCTTAGGCGCTTGGCTAGCATTATCAAAGGAAAAAATGAGTAAATTTTATAAAGATTTAAAAGAAGGCCTCGAAGATATTATTGCGCACAAAAAAGGCAGATTGACTTTGCGCTCTAAGACAATTGATATTCCTGAGCCGCCCGCTGAATATAAAGCAAGGGACATTAAAAATATCAGAAAGAAAGGCAATTATTCTCAGGGAGTTTTTGCGAAGGTATTGAACGTTAGCGTAAAAACTGTTCAATCATGGGAATCTGGTGAGCGCGTTCCCTCGCATGCAACGTTGCGTCTTCTAGAAATAGTAGATAAAGGCATTTATCGCCCAGACATTTCTAAGCGTAGATAAGAACTCAAATCCACCATTTTGTTAAGGAATGCGTCTCGCAAGCCCCGCCTTATGAACCAATCTCACGCGCCCCGCCACCTTGGCATGCAAGCTGGTCGATAATTAAAGTAAGCTCTGCCACTGTGTTCAAGCGATCAAAAGTTATCGGTGCTGGTTTTTGATGTTTTACCGATTCAAAAAATTTTCGCATTAAATCTTCATGACCTTTGTCAGCAATACTCACACTCTCGTTAAATGATTTTGGTAACCCGTACCCTTGCAGCGTAAGATAGTCATCCATAACGATAGATTTTGAATCAAAGAACAGTTCCATGCGCTCTTTACCAAGGTTGTTGTGGCCTAAGGAGGTGTACAACAGTGAGCACACTGAACCGTCTGCAAAACTAATGTGCGCAGAGAAATTGTCGGTTGCAAAAAGATCGTCATTGCTCGGGCGAATGGTTTCCACCGAAACAGAAACTGGTTTTGCATCGGTCAAGAAACAGAAAAGATCAAAGATGTGGCACGCTTCACCAATAATTCTTCCCGCGCCGATGTCGGTTTGTACCCAGTGGTCTTTGGGAATAAATCCTGCGTTCATGCGGTAGTGCACCACCATTGGGGAACTGCGTTGCTCAACTGCCTTTTTTATTTTGAGCATGAAAGGCGCAAATGAGCGGTTGTAATCTACACAAAACGGTGCCTGATCATGTTTTTTTAGATAGGAACTAATTTTTGCAAACTGCGCAAAATCAGTAGCCATTGGTTTTTCAACAAAAACCGCTTTTCCTTGTTCAAGCGCACGCATGGATTGGTCGCAGTGGAATTTATGGGGAGAGGCGATCACTACCAGATCAACCATATCTTCAGTAAAAAGTTCCTGATCAGTGCCCAGTGCTTTGGCAGCGCCGTACGTACGAGAAACGTTAATCGCGGTTGCAATGTCGGCATCGACAATGGCATTAATTTTCGCGTCACTAAATTTTGAAACGATGGGGATCAATTTAAATTTTGCAAAACCACCGGCCCCAACAAACCCTACACGAGTTTTATCTTGCACTGCGGGACGGAAGCTCAGCTTCTTTTCCGGCACTACTACTTTTTCGTTCTTCGGAAGGTAGGAGAGGATGGCGGCGAGTGATTTTTTTTGTTGAACACTTTCATAGGCTTGCTGCGCGTTATCAACAGAAAATTCATGCACGAATGGTTCAATGCGCACCTTTCCTTGTTCAATTAACTGAGCAACTGCTTGCATATTTCTATTTTCAGTCCAGCGCACATAGGCATACGGATAGTCATTGCCTTGCTGTTCGTAGGCTGCATCGTACCTGCCAGGACCGTAGGAGCAGGAGATGAGGAAATCTATTTCTTTTTGATAAAAAGGTGAGCGTTCTAAGTTGAGACCAACATCGCCCACGAGCACCACTTTCCCTTTTCTTCTGGTAACCTGCATTGCTTGTTGCACAATATCATGACTTGAAGAAGCAGCGGTGATGAGTGTGACATCAACACCGTAATGTTGGGTGAGAAATTCAATCTCTTTTTGCACATTATTTTCTTGGCCATGCAAGACAACATCAGCACCCAGTTCTTTTGCAAGCGCAAGTCGTTCAGGCACAATATCGATACCAATAACCTTACAGCCCGATAATTTTGCAAGTTGTACCGTAATTTGTCCTAACAGACCTAAACCTAAAACACATACCGTGTCTCCCAGTTGGACATCGGCTCGTCGTAACCCTTGCAGGGCAATGGCACCAATGGTGGTAAGACTTGCATGTCGTAGTGATTGTTCATCTTTTAATCCCACCACCAGGTTTTCTGGTACAACAACCATGTCGGCATGGGATGCAAAGCCAGCACCTGCGCAAGCAACAAAGTCACCTGATTTAAATTTTTTTACCTTGCGCCCAACGGCAACAACGCGTCCGGAACAGGAATAGCCAAGAGGCAGCACGGTTCCCGCCAAGCGCCCTTTAATAAGCGCCTTGGTTCCTTCAACGCCATGCGTTGATAATGAATCGAGTACTTTTTTTATTTTTTGCGGCATGCCTTTCAACATGTTGCTCGTAGAGGCATTAGAAATAGTTGCCGCCTCCGTGCCAGAACTGATGCATGAATAATGCACCGTTACTAACACTGAATGGTCAT
>JABCYS010000013.1 GCA_013290085.1 Candidatus Babelota bacterium | reverse complement strand
TGCAGGATCGCTCGTTGCTTGGGCTTTGGAAATCACCAACATCGATCCCTTAAAATACAATCTTTTGTTTGAGCGCTTTTTAAATCCTGAACGTATCACCATGCCTGATATTGATATCGACTTTTGCATTGAAGGTCGTGAGCGCGTCATTCAGCAAGTGCGCGACAAGTATGGACATGATAAGGTGTGTCAGATCATTACGTTTGGTACCATGATGGCAAAAGGCGTGGTAAAAGATGTTGCGCGCGTCCTTGGCATACCGTTTGAAGATTCGAACATGATCACCGGGCTCATTCCCGACCAATTGAAAATCACCCTCAAAGAAGCAATCGACCAAGAGCCGCGGTTAAAAGAATTAATCGAGAGTAATCCCAAAGTAGCACAACTTTTTGATTTAGCATTTCGCCTTGAAGGGTTAACACGGCATGCTTCAAAACATGCTGCGGGGATTGTGATCTCCCCTGAACCGATTGATGAAGTATTGCCGGTTTACGTTCCGCCAAAATCCAATGAGTTAGTTACGCAGTACGCGATGGTGGAACTTGAAAGTCTCGGCTTTCTTAAAATGGATCTGTTGGGTTTAAAAAACCTCACCCTTATCGATAAGGCCTTACGGCTCATTGAAAAGAATCATGCTGTACAACTGAACATCGACAAACTTCCGCTTGCTGATGCAAAAACATTTGAACTGCTGTGCGCGGGCAACACCTCTGGCGTGTTCCAATTAGAATCTGATGGCTTAAAAGATGTGTTGCGCAAACTCCAGCCGGATAAGTTTGAGGATATCATCGCGGTCAACGCACTCTACCGCCCAGGACCACTCGGCTCGGGCATGGTTGATGATTACATTGCGCGTCGCCACGGCAAACAAAAGGTTGAATATTTATTCCCCGAGCTCAGACCGGTGTTAGAAGAAACGTACGGCGTTATCGTGTACCAAGAACAGGTCATGAAGATTGCATCAGCGATTGCCGGTTACAGTTTGGGTGAGTCAGATATTTTACGCCGGGCAATGGGTAAGAAAAAAGCCGATGAGATGGCAAAGCAGCGTGTCATTTTTATTGAAAAAGCTAAGGCTCGCCACTTTGATGAAAAAAAGTCGGGCGATCTGTTTGACCTCATGGCTTATTTTGCCGGTTATGGATTTAATAAATCTCACTCGGCCGCTTATGCACTCATTGCCTATCAAACGGCTTATCTGAAAGCCAACTTCCCCGCCGAATTTATGGCCTGTCTGATTACGCTTGAAGCAAGTGATACTGATAAAATGGTCTTTTACTTGCAGGAAGCAAAGGATATGGGGTTGGAGATTTTGCAGCCTGACATTGCACGCTCCATGACTGATTTTACCGTGGTGCAGGGAAAACTTTTGTTCGGATTGCAGGGGATAAAAAATGTGGGGCTTACGGCAGTAGAAAATATTATTGCCGAGCGTGAGAAAAAACCGTTCTTAGATTTGTTCGATTTTTGTAAGCGTGTTGATTTGCGCACCTCGAATAAGCGGGTTATTGAGCATCTTATTTGGGCAGGAGCATTTGATAACCTGCCAGGAAACCGCGCACAAAAAACTGAAGAGCTCCAAAAAATTATCGAGTTGGCCACCACCCATAAAAAGGAGGCTGCTACGGGACAAATGGGGTTATTTGGTGCGGTGGAAAATAAAACAGCGCAGGACGAGTTGTATGCCTATCAACCCTTGGCGGCATGGGATGATAAGACCAAGTTGGAAAAAGAGCGGGAAGTTGTTGGTTTTTATTTGAGCGCTCATCCACTTGATAGTTATCGCCAACAGCTCAAATGGCTTGGCATACCAACCTTTGCTGAGTCGCTCAATGCTGCTCAAACTGCCACCGGAACACAAGAACCCGTGGTTATGGGATGCGGGCTGATCAAAAATTCAAAAGTTATCCTCACCAAAAAAGGTGATCGTATGGCCTTTGTGAATTTGGAAGATGGTGTTTCGAAAGCCGAGATAGTTTTATTTCCAAAAACATTTCAAAAAGTAGAGCATCTTCTTGCGCAGCATCATGTTTTTGTGGTGCGTGGCGCACTTGATCTTGCCTCGCCACATCTGTGTAAAATAAAGGCAAATGATTTTGTACCCATGGAACTTTTTTTTGAGCAATGGCCTTCATTTTCAAAAATTTGTTTACAGTTGCCGGCTGTTTTTGAAGAGTCATTGTTGCACGAGGTACAGGCAAAGTTACCCAAGGGGAAAATTCCTTTGAGTTTTCAACTTTCCGAAAATAGTAAGCGGGTGGAGATTATCACACGGCAGAAAGTTGGGTTTGACCTTGAGCTGTTACGAACATTAGAAAAATTACGGCTTGGTATTCGTATTAGTTCTTAGTGGAATCAAGGTCGAGTCCATCCAAATCATTAAGCTACCCATCCCCTTCGATCTTAATGTTTAAAATTCCCCTCTTGGATATAACTACATGCTTTTTGATAGAGCAAGTCATGGAGCATCTTGAGTGTCATGAGAAATGTTTGCAGAGATTTTTGTTGTTTTGCCGAGAAATAATGGTCGATAATTTTTTTCACATGCACCATGAGCGAGTCGGTGGGTGGGTTCTCCACCTTGAGCCATGCTTGCACTAATTCTTGATGCACTACCGTAAATTGGCTTGGATCGTTGATCTTTTGTAAAACTGATGAAACTTTTTCGAACTCTTTATTATTCATTAACCAACGAAGCACATGTTGCGTAGACTCAAAGATACGTACATTTTTTGGCATCTGTTTGTACAGATTTACCAACTGTTCAAGCTGCCCCTCGGTTGTTGGTTCCATGGTTACCATGTGTTCGTAAACAGCAGCCGCTTCCATTTGTCGGCCTTGGTCTAAATAAAGTTTGGAAGCTTGGCCGTAGCGTTCGTACGCCATGTCATCATTAAAGGAAAGAAGGAGATCTGCTTCTAGTTGTCGCGCAAAGGCTTTATCATCAAGCGAGTGGGACAAAAGACGGTACATGGCAAGCGCACGTTCTTTCTCGCCACGAGATACGAACTCTGCAAGCCTAAACCATGCAACATTATATTTATCAGAAGATATTTTTTGCTTCATTGAGAATATCTTTCTTCAGCGCCAACGTTACCCGCTTTTGCTAACCATAGTACAGTTTCATAATTGAAGAAAGAGTTTTCAAAAAAATGGTGCCGGGGGTCGGAATCGAACCAACGACACAAAGCTCTTCAGGCTTCTGCTCTACCACTGAGCTACCCCGGCAAAAATGAGAAAAAAAGTATGAAAGAATTGTACTGTCCATCGGGGTTTTGTCAAATTACATTGCCAAGCAAAAACCTGTTTGTTAAGCTGTGCCAAATTAAAAATTTATAAGGGTTATCCGTGAAAAATCTTGATCAACAGATTATCGAGTTAAAGAAGCAATTTATCGATGCTTTGGCCCGGGTAACCACCAAAGATCAACTCGAAACTGTTCGCCTCTCCTTTTTAAGCCGCAACGGCACCATAGCCCAGGTTATGGAGACCCTCAAAACGCTCTCTCTCGAAGAAAAAAAGGTTTTTGGCCCACAACTTAATACCCTTAAATCCGAGGCACAGGCCCTGTTTTCTGCTAAGCAGGAAGAGTTGCAGGCATCGGAAAACGCCGGCAAAGTTTTACAACAGCAATACTTTGATGTCACCGCTGACAAGCCAGGACAGCTCAAGGGTAGCCTGCATCCCTACACCCATGTGATTGAAAAAATAGAGGATGTTTTTATCACCATGGGCTTTGAGATAGCTGATGGCCCAGAAGTTGAAACCGATTACTACAATTTTAAAGCTCTTAACATCCCCGATGACCACCCTGCGCGGGATATGCATGATACCTTCTGGCTCGATGTGCCGGGGTTATTAATGCGCACCCATACCTCACCGGTACAAATTCACGCCATGGAACATGCAAAACCCCCTATTGCCATCCTCGCCCCTGGGCGTTGTTATCGCCATGAGGCAACCGATGCTTCTCATGACTTCATGTTCATGCAGACCGAGGGTATGGTCATCGATAAAAATATTTCTATGGCGCATCTTCTTGCTACGGCACAGACAGTGCTCAGGGCAATTTTTGATAAATCAGATTTAAAGCTTCGCGTACGTCCCGGCTACTTCCCTTTCGTTGAACCGGGGGTTGAACTTGATATATCCTGTCCTTTTTGCAAAGGTGGGTGTTCGGTTTGTAAGAAAACTGGTTGGATAGAAACGGCGGGCGCCGGTCTTATTCACCCAAATGTATTACGCATGAGTGGTATTGACCCTACTATTTATTCAGGTTTTGCATTTGGATTTGGGTTGACGCGACTTGCTATGTTAACGTACGGCATCAATGATATTCGCTTATTACATAGTGGAAAGCTTGAATTTTTGACGCAATTTTAGTGGAGCAAAAAAAACTTAAAAGGAGTATCAATGGACATATCTAAAGTAGTAATCCCGGCTGCCGGACTTGGCACGCGCTTTTTCCCTTATTCCACCGTTGTACCCAAAGAAATGTTACCACTCCTTAACAAGCCGGCTATTCAGCTCATTGTTGAAGAAGGTTTAGCATCAGCACTTACCAATTACATTGTCATTACAGCACACGGCAAGGATCCGATTATTGATTATTTTGACCTTCCCTCACACCTGGAAACGACCGTAACAGAAAAAGGACGAGCGGAACTTCTTTCCGATGTAAAAAAAATAGTTCGCAATGCACATTTTACCTACATTCGCCAAAATGAACCGCTGGGGCTTGGACATGCTCTATGGATGGCGCGTCATGCAATCGGGAAAGAATATTTTGGTGTTTGTTTACCCGATGACATTATAACAACCGAAGGAACCCCTGCTCTTGCACAACTTATTCGCATTGCGCGGCAAGAAAAAGGATCGGTCATCGCTGTGCAAGAAGTACCGGCAGATTGCATTTCTTCCTATGGCGTTATTGGGGTTAAAAAGCAAATTACTCCCCATTTGTTTCAAGTCTCTCACTTGGTAGAAAAGCCTGATCAAAAGGATGCTCCTTCTAATTTAGCGATCATTGGTCGCTATGTTTTATCTAACAAAATTTTCAATTCACTTGATGAGATTAGCACGTATGCAGTAGGTGAATTACAACTCACTGATGCTATCGGACATATGCTCAAAAACAATGAGAAGGTTTTTGCATATAAAATTCAAGGCACGCGCTATGATATCGGCTCGCCCCTTGGTTGGATAAAGGCTGTTATTGGCCTCAGTCTCCAAGATCCTTACTACGGTCCTCACGTAAAAAAATATCTCAAGGATCTGTACGGCGTTGATTCCTTCTTGTACAACAGCGCAAAAAATATTGAACATACGCTTTAACTTTTAATTCCTCACCCGCTCAAAATACGCAAGAAGTTCCGACTTTTAGTCGGGGCTTTTTTGTTTATCTAAAAACAATCTCTCCCCCTTTTTTCGCGAAATATTGCTGTTTGGCAATCTGCACAGGTATAATTAATGATGATATAGTTCAAATAGTAAATAATTTATTGGGGATTAGGAGATAACATGAAGCTAAAAACCATAGTACTTATAACGTTATTGTTGGAGTTGGCGCCGCAGGCGTATGCCTGTCCTACCTGTGCAAGTTCACTTGATGATTATACGCCACCATTTTTTAGTGAAGAGTTTTATAAACCGTATGAAAACAAGACTGTTACTACTCAAGAGGTAACTGATGAGGGGGACGAAGATGAAGAAAAAGATGTCACTATGCCTGCTGGCGTGCCTGCACCTGCTATTCCTACTGAATAGCGTTGATAGCTCGGCGGCTGTCGGTTGTATTGATGATAGTTATCATATGTGCAAAGAGCGCTTCTATCAGCGGCTCGATCCAAGCATACGCGCAAGTTTTGATGTGCTGCGCAATGAAAATGTAAAGCCTACCGATTACAAAGCATGGCACTCGGTTGCCTGCAGCTGCCCTTGTGAGCAGTACCGCGGCTATTATTTAAAAAATAGGACAGAAGCTACTGGAAGGTGTGTTGTGTGTCGACATCGTGGTAGATCTGACAGAACGTCAGTGCAAGACACGCATAGAGATCGGGAAGAGATACAGCAAGATTTTGCTCTTTTTGAAAATATGGGGCGCAATTAGGGTTTCAAGCGCACTAGAAATGGAATAACTGACTGCGCATCAACCGAAATTGAATCTATGCCGAGCTTAATTAAAAAATCGGCAATTTCCGGGTAATCCGCAGGCGCTTGCCCACAAATGCCAATCTTTTTTTTATTTCTATGGGCACCCTCGACTGCCAGCTCAAGCATCTTTTTTATTGCGGGAAGTCGTTCGTCAAACAATTGAGACACGAGCGGCGAATCGCGGTCAACCGAGAGGGTCATTTGCGTAAGATCATTGGAGCCAATGGAGAATCCGTCAAACAGTTTGCCAAAGTCATCTATCATGAGCACGTCTGCGGGGATTTCTATCATCATAAGTACCTCAAGCCCATTTTTCCCTCGTTCAAGCCCACTTTTTTTCATCTCCTGCAAAACTCGTTGTGCCTCATCAGCGGTACGCACAAAAGGAATCATTACTTTTACATTTACAAAGCCCATTTCCTCACGAACTTTTTTCATGGCAGCACATTCAAGAGCAAATGCCTGTTTATACCGCTCATCGTAATACCGTGAAGCGCCGCGAAAACCGATCATAGGATTATCTTCAATCGGTTCAAAGGAAGTACCGCCGAGCAAATCCCGATATTCATTTGTTTTGAGATCAGAAAAGCGCACGATTACTGGCCGCGGATAAAAAGCTGCTGCGATAGTGCCAACTTCTTGCGCCAGTGTATTTACAAAGAAGGATTGTGGGTCGGGGTAGGCGATTGTTTTTTTCTTAATTTGTTCACGAACTTTTTCATCCACTTTTTCTGGGCTGATAAAGGCCATGGGGTGAATACCTATGGTATCAGCAATAATAAATTCAATACGCGCAAGCCCAACTCCTGACACCGGCAAAAAAGAAAGTGTAAATGCGCGATCAGGCATGGCAATGTTGAGCAAAAGTTCAACGGGTGGTTTCGGTATTTTTTTTATTTCAATTTTTTCTGCCGTAAAAGGAATTTTCCCTTTATAAATAATTCCTGTTTTGCCTTTACTACAATCAATGGTAATTTCCTGGCCATCTTTGATAAGGTCGAGGGCTTTTTCTGCACCAACAATTGCCGGCATGCCAAGCTCACGACTTACAATCGCCGCATGACAGGTACGACCACCGCTTGTGGTTATAATGCCAGCCACCCTTTTCATAATCGGTACCCAATCAGGGTTGGTCATACGGGTTATGAGAATGTCCCCGGCTTGGATATTTTTTGCTTCTTCGAGTGATGAGGCACTACGTGCTTTGCCCGAAGCAATTTTTTGTCCAATACTTTGACCGGTTGTAATAATAAGTTTTTCAAGATCAGCTTCTGTATGGGTAAAGGAATAGTGCATAAGGAAAGTATTGTTTTTGTGTGCTGAATGCACTGTTTCTGGGCGCGCCTGAATGATGTAGATTTTTCCGTCTTTACCATCTTTGGCCCATTCAATGTCCATGGGCATCCATGAACCACGAAGGTCAGAATAATGTTTTTCGATAATGGTGGTGTCTCGCGCAAGTTCTAAAATCTCTTCATCGGTCAGTGAAAATTGTTCTTGGTCTGTAACCGGCACCGGAACTTCAATCACCGGATTATTTTTATCTTCCGAATAAATTTTTTTAATTAACTTACTTCCCACCTGCTTTTTTATGATGGGCTTAAAGCTTTGTATCAGCGTTGGTTTATCTACAAAAAATTCATCGGGGACGACGGCACCTTGCACAATACTTTCGCCCAAGCCATAGGATGAATTAATCATAACAATATCTTTAAAGCCACTTTCGGTATCCAGTGAAAAGGCAACACCTGAAACTGCTAAATCAGAGCGCACCATTTTTTGAACACCAACTGATATAGCCATGGTAAAATGGTCAAACCCCTTATCTAAACGGTATATGATGGCACGGTCAGTAAACAATGAGGCCATACATTTTTGGCAGGATTTGAGTAGTTGCTCATCGCCCTTCACATTTAAATAGGTTTCCTGTTGCCCGGCAAAGGATGCTTCTGGGGAATCTTCGGCCGTTGCAGATGAACGCACCGCAACATCGCAATCCTTTTGTTTATAGCGCTGGGAAAGTTCCTGGTAGGCAGCAATTATTTCTTGAGCAAGGTCATCAGGCATGCGCGCATCTTCTATTAATGAGCGTGCTTGTTTTCCAATTTTGGCAAGCATGGCAAGGTCGTTTTTATCTTTAAACGGCGCCATGATGGTCCGTAGCTTTTCTAGAAGGTTATTTTCGTTAATCACATGCCAATAAGCGTCTGCGGTCAGGGCAAATCCTGTTGGCACGCGGATCCCCTGCTTGCCCAGCTGCGTGATCATTTCGCCAAGAGAAGCGTTCTTACCCCCTACCTGTGCTATATCTTTGAGGCCAAGGTCTTCGAATTTTTTTATGTAGCCCATTTTTCTACTTCTTACGTCTATAAGTACCTACCAATTCTGCTTGCGCCACAATATGGCCCTTCATCGCATCAAGGAGTTGTTCTTTTGTTGCCCCTGCCGGTAGGGCAAGCATGGTATCGACGGCATAGAGTTTGAAAAAGTAACGGTGTTCGCCACTTGGCGGGCATGGACCACCAAAGCCCTTTTTTCCAAAGCTCGTCGTGCCCTGCAATGACCCGTCGGCTAATGTATCTGTTGTTGCAACACCTTCTGGCGTGCCGGTACTGGTTGCTGGAATATTGTAGACCACCCAATGCACAAAGGTTCCCTGAGGAGCATCAGGGTCATCACAAATAAGCGCAAAACTTTTTGTCCCTTCTGGCGGGTTTTGCCAATTTAATCTTGGAGAAAGATTCTTTCCATCGCAGGTGTAGTCGGAAGGAATGGCACCGTAATGTTTAAATACCGGACTACTGATGGAAAATTTTTTATTACTATTTTTCATCGCATATCCTTGAGTTGAAAACAATATAATACCAGCACCCATGAGCATTATTTTTTTCATATTCTTCATCTCCTTTTTTATTTGTACAGGTTCAGTTGAACAAAAGAGCTGAGCTACGGTCAATATTTTTAGCGAGAGTGGAAAAAAAGGTGTGCGCCAAGGTGTGCACTAAGGTACAATGGTTATAAGTTACCTGGAGATATTGGGAATGGATGTTCGTTATTTTTTTCTTCTGATTCTTTTTCTTGCGCACTGTAGCCCACAGCAACCGCACACTACAGCAATGGTGCGTAAATTAAAAGCCTCCTGCGCTCCTCAAAGTTCTGATGTTGCATTCTTGCGGCAGGTACAAAAAAATAATCCCCCTCTTGCCCAACCTGTTGAGCGGGAGCCTTCTTTTTTTGAAAAACTTAAAAAGAGGCGAACAGACTTAGAAAAAACAGTTTTTTCAGTAGCAGAAAAACACAAATTTTTGAAAATCAATGCACAGTCGTTTACGGTGCTCGAGTTATTTGATGCTTAAGCTCGCAACGTCAATGCGATAGCACTTCTCCAAAATTATGCTTGAACCAATACGATTTGCTCCTCTGCGTAGATTTTTTCTCACCGTTGATTAATCTGGGACACCATGTTGGAGAACTTTTTATGCAACCACTTATTTTTGTAACCTATGACGGCATTGGAAACTCTGTATTTGAAGGCCAAGTATTAGCTCCCTTGCTGCAACAACATAAAGAACAACCACATCGCCCCATTCATCTTATAAGTTTCGAACGAACAACCGTTCCCTTTCCCGAACTAGAAAAACATCCACTCACCATTCATATCCTCAAACGGCTCCCCTTTTTAGGCATAGTAAGCATGTGGCATTCGGTCTATCAACTCAAAAAGCTACTCGCTCAGTTCTCTTCCTACGAAATCATTGCTCGTGGTCCTTTGGCCGGATATGTCTGCAGCAAAGCACTCGATGCCTCACGCTGCCGTACCTTTACCGTACAAGCACGCGGTCTTCTTGCCCAGGAGTATACCTACACCCATGCTCATGCTCGCACGTTCGTCCATCGTTTGTGGCACCAGTGGCGTACGTATGGGTTGGAGAAGATTGAACGTGCGGTCTACGGAAAGCACACGAGCACGATACCGTATACCATTGAGGCGGTCAGTGTGGCCTTGAAAGAATATTTAATAACAACCTACCATACGCCAACGGGCAGCATCACGATTGCAGATAAGGATATCCCAATGATGGTCCCTGAAGAAAAAAGAGCGGCGTGGCGAAAAGAAGTGCGCGAAGAACTGAGTATCCCCCATGATGTCCACGTCTACTGTTATAATGGCTCAGTAAAGGCGTGGCAGTGTCCTGACCTGACCGTCTCCTTTTTTAAGCAGAAGCTGGAAAACAACCCCAAAAGTTTTTTGCTCGTGCTCACCATGGATCAAGAACCGTTTCTCTCATTGCTTGGACAGGCTGGCATTTCAGAAAAGCATTACGGTGTCGTAACCGTTGCGCATAAAGATATGTATCGTTATTTGGCTGCAGGAGATACGGGCATTATTTTTCGAAAGCCTTCAATTGTTAATTGGGTTTCTCGTCCAACCAAAGCCCTTGAGTATCGTGCCGTTGGGTTAAAAATTATGCACAACAATACTGTTGAGATGTTAACAAAATCGCAAAATTATTGACTTTCTACTGACCGCTCCCATAAAAATAATTGTACTGTTTTTTGTCCTTAAAAAAGGGAGTCGTATGCTTCATAGAAAGTTCATTTCTACTGTGCTTTTTTTCACCATGATCAATACCTACCCGCTTGCTGATGCAAAAACAAAATTTGGAGAAAAATTGAAGGAGGGGTTCGAGGAAATCGGAGAATTTGCCAGAAAGCCGCGGTGCGTAGTAAAGAAAAAAAAGAAATTCGATGCTAATGAACTTGCAAAAAAAGTTACTTCTCGCTTTTTTGTGATTACCAGGGAAGATCAGAAACCACTCGTCAATGCAATCAAAAAACTAAATGGCTCCTTTTCTCCCAAAGTTGAATACTGTCTCAATTTGCACCATATGGGCATAACTGACATCAATCAAATTGATAAAGCGATAGAAACTGCTGGCCTTGATCCAAAAAATATTACCAAATTAAATCTTGCACGGAATTTCTTAACCACTATTCCCAGTGGCTATTTCACCCAAGAACGATTCCCCAATCTCAACACCATTATTCTCGGATCAAATTGCATAAAAACTGTTGCTTCTGAGGCATTTAGCAATTTGCCAAACCTTGAGGTCCTCTTTTTAGGGGATAACCTCATCGATATCATACCCACAGACGCTATTGTAAACTGTCCTAAGCTTAAACTCGTAACACTCGGCCTTAATGGCATACAGAAAAAAGCGGCAAAAAATCTGGAAAGTAGTATTAATGCGCAAGCAGGCAGAGAGTACAATGTTCATGTTCGGCTAACCGGTATTAACCGAACAGTCCTTATTGATCTTATTATAATAGGCGTTGCGGTAATTGTATTAGCTCTGGCCATTGTATTGATATCAACAATAGCCGTACCCGCCGCCGCTGGCGGAGCAGCGGTTGTTGCCGGAGAAGCTTCAGCAGAAGCAATTGCTGCTGCAATAGAAAGCGCTGGACTCTTAGAAACAGGCGGTGCTGCTGGCGCCGAGGCTTTCGCAGCAGAAGCGCCATTTCAATGGGCTAGCACCATTCTCTCTGCTGCCGAGGAAGGTAGTCCCAAAATTGTCCAACTAGCAACACAAATCTTTGCTGCAGCCGCCGCATAGAAACCTTAAATAAAGGAAGAATCTACGTACATTAACATCCCTCATTCTTTTAATTACCAAGGAGAGTCGTATGAATATTATAAAAATAACAACCCTAGTTTTTTTATGTACGAGTGCCGGATTAGAGGCAGCATCAGGGGCAGTGTTAACGTTTTCTGCACCAAGTGAAGGTGAAAACGCGCTTGATGAAACAGTGCGAATCAAAATTTGGGAAGGCGAAGATTCTCCTGAAGTAACTGATGGCGACAGTAAGCTTGTTACAAAATTCACTCTCAAACCAGGCAAAAGTTACAAGAAAAGCTTCTCCAGCAAGCTTCATTGGGCACAGGCATTTGGTGAAGATGGAAATTCAGTAGGCGATGTAGAGGCACTTAAGTCTAAAGGCTTTCATTCTCGTCAACCAGGAATGTTCTACACTCAGGATGTAGCAAATACTGATGTAGCTGTAGTGAAAAAAAACAATAAAGTTGGTTTTATATCAACTGAGGCTAAGAAGATGTATTCCGCAAGTTAAAATGCAGGAAAAAACTACAGCACTTTTTCTTTTATAGAATTGGCGGACTCATCATTACCACGCACGGTACGAATGTTAAGGCCATTCGCATCGCCCTCTAAGCGAATTTCCAAGAAACATGATTCTGGATCCATGGGTAATTCAAGAATAGTTTCATACGTAAGCCAATCACGCCTGCAACCATCTTTTTTTTGCAGCAATATTTTTTCGTTTTTCTCATCGGGGAAGATACGATAATCCTTGCATATTTGACCGTAGGAGGATTTTTCAGTCACCGTAAGGTGCAAATATTCACCCACATCAACATTGGCATTAATTACCCGTGGCTTATCCATATTTTCTAAGCGACGTACAATAGTTACCCCTTTGTCGT
>JABCYS010000012.1 GCA_013290085.1 Candidatus Babelota bacterium | reverse complement strand
GGAACCCAAAGCGATTTTTTGTTGTTACAATTTTAAATCTGAGCTCGCGCTGTGTTCCTTTTTTAAAGGTTTTACGTGTTGTGCGTAGGAGTACTTGAGTACCTGGAAGGTGCCAGCGGCCAGCAGATATCTTATGAAGGACAACAAAATAATGTTTTCTGCCAAAATGCTCAGCGATTTTTTTGCCTTTATATTCGACGCCTCTTGAATCAAAATCCATGCCCCTACCATCTTCAATGTTATGAACAGTTAAAGTACCTTCAATAAAATCATTGCCACATGTTTGTTTTTCCCCCAAAAAGTCTTTGCGTTGTTCATAAAAACGGAAGGTGGCTGTTACTTTGTCAAAGGTTACGCCTGCACTGTTTTGAACACGAACAATAAGTTGGTCTTTTGTTGTATTAATACGTTCGTGGCCTTTTTCTGTTGCCTTTTTATGTGCTTTGATCTGAACCGCAGTTAGGCAAAGAACGGAAGCAAGCAAGAGTGATCTAAGTTTCATGGAAAAATCTCCTTTTTCGATACTTGGTATGACTTATTACTACTCATTCTAGCAATGATGATTTTCTATTTGCAATAGAACGATTTTGGTTAAAAAGAAACAATGCAACAAAAGCCCTTTGGTTACCTACAGGTGGGTGGTGCTTGGGATGGCGTTTCGGTGTAGGAAGAGGGTTGAAGTTGGAAGGTTAACCAAGGGTTTCTTTTATTTTTGCCTTGAGATCTTCCTTATTCATGTAGCCGATTGTTTTGCCAGCAACTTGGCCGTTTTTGATGAAGAGGAAGGTGGGAACTGAAGTGACACCAAACTGAATAGAAAGTTCGCGAGATTCATCGACGTTAATTTTGGCAAATTTATATTTACTACCCCACTCCTTTTCAAGTTCAGCAAAGATAGGTTCCATTTGTTGGCATGGGCCGCACCACGTTGCAAAAACATCGATGACAATAGGGAGTTTTGACTGCGTTACTTCTTGTTCGAAATTTTCTTTGGTTATAAGTGTTGACATAGTAATTCCTTTTTAAAAATGATGGCAACTGTGCCAGTCTAACATCAGATTTTTTCTTGCCAACAGAAGGAGGAACGCGAGGAAAGAACCGCAATTAAAAATCTATTTTTTAACGTAGGATCCTAAGCGGCTGGTGCAGCAGTCGCACCGTCCTTAGTTTTTGGCGCTTTAACTTTTGCAAGTTCCTTTTCTCCCTTTGTTTTCAGGATCGCGATAGGTATAGCCATTGATCTCAAGGTTGCCTAACGCTTGAAAGGATATTTCTTTTTCGATGGGGCCCGCATCATTAAGCTCATCACACAAAATTTTTCTGTTTAAATCGATGATGTACTGTTTTTCAGTACGTTGTGCATCGTTAGAGACAATAACAATGTCTATGTACTCTCTATTTTTAAATTTAGAGATAACAGGTTCTGGAGAAGGTAATTTTATGGCAGCAACTTCTTGGAGATCGATGCGTGTTGTGTTGATATCTGGTTTTGTATCGGGATTGGTGGGTTTTTGGTAAACCGGTATGCGGTCATAAGAGCCGGCGATGGAGATGTTATCTATATCAAGAGTATTGCCTTGAATGTCGGTGAGTGTGCCACAAAAATTAATTTTGTTTTTTTGGTGACCATCAACTGAATTTTGTGAAGAAAAGTTTGCCAACATGACAAAACTTACTAAACAGAATATGCCTTGCGCGGTACGATTCATAAAAAGCTCCTTTTTTCAAAAAAAACAAATTTCTTTCTAAGACCATACTAAAGGTATTGGTTTATGCGCAAGAGAAACTATGTTTTTTTTAGAAAAATATGCTAAACAGATAAAGCACTCAAAGCCGAAAAAAAAGGAAAGGTTTTTTAAATGAAGAAACAGCTTTTAGTAAGCGCTCTTTTTCTCATTCTCTTGTATACCCATCAGCTAGATACAAAAAGTGCAACTCCTGTTCCCGCAAATGCTCCCACAAAAACAAATGCCCCTACAAAAAATGTTGAACTTGATCCTGAAGCATTTGTGATTAACGTTGAAGAAAAACGGAAAGACATTGTTTCTTTGGTCAAAGATGGGATTGATTATTTGTTAAAAAATAGACCAGAAGAAGCCTTTTACACCTTTCTAAATAACCGCAAATTTACCAAAGGTGAAGTAACATTATTTGTCTTTGATACCAAAGGCACGGTCTATGTTGATGAAGATGAATCAGAGCTCTGGCGAAACATTAAGGATTATAAAAATAAACATGGTATTAATGTTCTCGATTTGCTGGTGAAAAAAGTTGAAGCCGGTGGTGGTTGGGTTAAATATGAATGGAATAATGGATTTAAGTCCTCATATGTTGAGCGTATTGAAAAAGCGGGTGTTACCTATTTAGTAGGTGCCGGTTGGTATCCAGAAACAAAAGAGAACACCGTTGAAAGTATGGTAAAATCTGCCGTTAATTATTTTTATACGCATGGCAAGGATGATGCGTTTAGGGTCTTTAGTAATGTGATAGGCCAGTTTGTTGATGGTGATCTTTATCTGTATGCCTACGATGCCAAAGGGTATTGTGTTGCGCATGGAGAGAATGTCTCACTTATCGGTAGAGACTTTTATAATCTGAAAGATGATGAAGGCAAGCTTCTTATTCAGGCACTTATCGATAAAGCGCGGCAAGGCGGTGGCTGGGTTCATTATCTATGGAATCATTCTCCAAAGTCTGGCTATGTTGAGTTAGTCAAAGATAAAGATGGAGAATACATCATAGGCTCTGGGTTCCACCCAGAAAATAAGCGAAGTACGGTTGTTTCTTTGGTAAAACGTGGTGTTAAATATTTTAATTCTTGGGGTCGTGAGCGAGCAGCGGTTGAATTTAATAGCCAGGTAGGTGAATTTATTTTTGGTGACCTTGCTCTGTTTATGTACACCTTCAAAGGGGATGTTCTTTCCCAAGGTGATTATCTTGCCTATGTTGGGCAAAATTTATACAACCTGCGTTCGCCTGCTGGTGAATACATTATTAAAAATTTGATAACAAAAGCAGAATCTGGCAATGGCTGGGTTGATTATCAGTGGTCCCATGATCTTGCTTCTGCGTACGTTGAAAAAGTTTCCGACAAAGAAGGAAATTATTTAATTGGTTCTGCATTTTACCCAGGTACCAAGAAAGAGCATGTGGTTCAGTTGGTAAAAAGTGCGATTGGGTATTTAAGAACTCATCGCAAAGAAGAAGCAGTTGAAGCCTTTTCAAAACGTGGCGGAGATTTCATTCAAGGATCAGCATTTGTTTTTATGTTTAATCTAGACGGAGACTGCCTTGTTTACGGCGATAACTACTCATTCGTTTGGAAAAATTTTAAATCGTTCCAGGACATGGACGGTAAAAACGTATTTAAGATGTTCTTAAATAAAATTGCTTCCGGCGGTGGTTGGGTTCAATATACTTCCAAAAATATAACCAAATTGGCATACGTGCAGAAGGTGGAAAAAGATAATGTTCCGTACATTATCGGATCAGCGTTTTATAAATAACTAGGTCTCTATTTTTGAACTAAAAAGTAGACATGCCAAAATATCTTCCTTAGTTACATTTTTATGTTCTTGCATGATATCTTCTGTAGTCAGGCCTTGTGCTATCAGTTCTAAAATATGTTGAACCGTTAAGCGAGTGCCTTTAATGACAGGCTTGCCTACCATAATCTTGGGATCTATAACAATACGGCCTAAAAGTTCTTTTGCTTCCATTTTCTCGAACTTACGTTAGCTAAAAATTAGGAGAAATCTCTGCGGGACGATTGTTGTCTCGTTGTTTATATAAGATGTCTCGCAAGCAGTCCTCAAAAACTTTGAGACGACTTTTAACATACGGATCATGGTCTATTCCTTTTGGACCAAATGCAGCAGCTGGACATGCGGAAGAGTAATTTTGTGTCACCTTCTGCTGCCCACATTGCACACAAGCCAGTAATATCAGACTCTGTGCAGAGACAATTATCGTTGCCAGATGAGAGACAATCAAAACAGTCGGTATCTTGTGCTAAAGTTGCCTGCGGTTTAAAGAGCGCAAGAAAAAAGAGAACTGCAAAAGATGCTGCCATAATTTTGGAGCAGTGTGGAGATAGGCTACCCCGTGGAAAAGTGTGGGTGCGATGTGGCCGAGAAATATCTGATGAGAAAATTTCATGTTGTTCAGATGTTCTTCGCCGTTGTTGTAATAAGGCGCGAGAGATACGATCGCTATTTTTTGTACGAAGCTGGTCGGGGCGTCCGGCATGGATGCTCGGTGCCGTGAGCAGAAGGGAGCTGATAAAAAAGGCTGGATAATTGATGTAAAATTTATGGGACACAGACACCTTTAATTTTCTGGAGGAGAGAGTGGGATTCGAACCCACGAGCCCCATCTCTGGGGCTAACGGTTTTCAAGACCGCCGCATTCGACCGCTCTGCCATCTCTCCACCTATGGTGCGCCCAAAAGGAGTCGAACCTTTAACCTTCAGATCCGTAGTCTGATGCTCTATCCAGTTGAGCTATGGGCGCCTTACATTTCAATTGAGGGGGAACGTTGAGGATTACTGGTGGAGAGGAAGGGATTCGAACCCTTGCGCCCTGTTTCCAGAACTCTTGCTTAGCAGGCAAGCGCTTTAGACCACTCAGCCACCTCTCCGCTAAAATTATTCAGTTTTTGATAACCAAAAGGATAAGGATTCTTACAGGTAAAGCAAGGGTTTTTGAGTAGTTTTTCCTAAAAAATGGGTTTTTATGCTATGGTGCATTTTATCGGGAACGAAGATCCAGTGCTTCTCTAATTACAATGAATCTTACTTTTTAGGGGATACCGTGGCCTTAACAATAGAAATTAAAGTGGTACCAAGCTCGGGTCGACAACAATGCGTGCTTGATAAGGCAGGAAACCTCAAATGTTTCCTTAAAAATCCCCCGGAACGAGGCCTTGCAAATGAAGAACTTATTACTCTATTGGCCAAAGCATTGCATATCTCTAAACAGCAGGTGACTATTATGCTTGGTGCAACAGGGAGAAAAAAAATCATAAAAATTAATAAGGTAATAACGTTACCTGAACTGCTCCGATTGTTGGGCGTAGAAGTACAACAATCATTGTTTGAGCATAAGAAAAAGTAAATAGGAAGAAGAGAGTAAGCTATGCCATATTATCAATGGACTGGTATTGATATAGGTGGTCAGATAACAAAAGGACGGCAGCTCGCGCCATCATCAGATTTTCTAGAAAAAACATTGCTCCAACAAAACATCGCCCTCATGACTGCTCAGCCCGTAAAAAGTTGGCCGTGGCAACAGTGGCGTCAATCTGACTCTCTTGATTTCTTTCGACAGTTAAGTGCTCTGCTCAGTTCCGGTATTTTTACGACCGATGCCCTGGCCATTCTTTTAAAACAAGCACGGCGTGATGAGGTAATGCGGGTGATTGAACAACTGCATGCAGATATTTGCAGCGGCATATCCTTAAGCGCAGCACTAGAAAAATTTGATACCTATTTTAATCCGCTCGTTATTACCTTGCTTCGTTCGGGTGAAGAATCGGGGAATGTTGCACGGGCACTCGAGGCTTTGTGTGAGCACATCGAATTTAAGCAGCAGTTTTATAGAAAATTACGGACGGCGGCATTGATGCCCGGGATCACCCTCCTTTTTTTCATAGTAATTACAGCAGTTATTATCACCGTCATCTTACCCAAATTTGCATCCCTGTTTACAGAAACAAATCAACCACTGCCGTGGATGACACAGATGTTGTTAGCGCTGAGTTACTTTGTTTCCCAATGGTATCTCTTTCTACTAGCAGGGATGGCCGGACTCGTATTTGCGCTCAGGCAGGTAAAAAAAAGATATTTTTCTTCGAATCAGTTTTTACTCTCCGTACCCTTTTTATCAAGAGTGATCGTAGACACTTCGCTCACCTATTTTTTAAAATCCTTAACCGTATTAATGCAGGGTGGGGTTTCTCTGGTGCCTGCACTCACCATAGCCCAACATTCCGTGAGCACTGCTGCGATAAAAGAACAGCTTGCGGGAGTGGTTGACCAGGTAAGCAAAGGCTGGGCATTGAGCGAGGCTTTAAGTACGAGCAAATCTCCTTTTTTCTCGGATGATTTTATAGCCATGGTAAAAGTGGGGGAGGAGTCAGGCAACCTGAGATCGATGCTTGAGCATTGTTCAAAATTATACGAAGCACGGGTGAGCAAGGCGCTTGAACTTTTTTCAGCCTTATTTCAACCGGCATTGATGATTTTTATAGGGCTCATGATAGCGTTTCTTATTCTTGCGGTTTATGTGCCTATTTTTGAGCTTTCTAACGTGGTAAGTTGGTCCTAGGAGATTTGACGGTTTTTCCTTTTTGATTACCATTGTCCCTATCTTTCAAATCTTTTTAGGCCGGGGTGGCGAAATTGGCAGACGCACGGGACTCAAAATCCCGCGATGGCAACATCGTGTCGGTTCAAGTCCGACCCCCGGCACCAAGTACCAGCAGGTACATCAATCTCTATTTAAAAAGTAAGGCCGAATATCATCATTTTTCATTACTTAAAGCAACTCTGAGTAAAAATAGAGTATCGTTTTTAAGTTTAGATTTGACCCATGCTTTTTGCTTTTCATTTAAAAGCTCACCTAGACCAGATAAGATCGTTTTATCATTAAATTTTTCGAGCGCAGTAATACAATGCTGCAAAAAATCTTTGTAGCTCATTCCTGTTCTTTGCTCAACAATTTTTTTATTGATGGACCAGTGATTATGAAAAATAAAGTAAACGTCAAAAATATCCCGATTTGCTTCGCCCATTCTCTCATACATTGCAACAAGTTTATGAGCAGCTACATCTTCTTCAACCATCGCGGGCATAGCGACGCTGAGATGATGCTTTATTTCATATTTTGATCCAAAAGATCGTTTGTTAATTTCAAGTTCTATCTTTTGAGCATCAGGCAAATTGCCTTTATAGGAAAGGATAAAAAACAAGGTGTATCTTTTTTTGTGTGATTCAAATGTTCCATACTTTTCTAAAATTTTTTTTATCTCTTCAAAAACATACTCTTCCTTTGTTTGATCTAACAGATCAAACTCGAGATCGACGGAAAAACGATTTAAATGATAAAACAAAAGCATCGCCGTTCCTCCCTTAAAGCCCAAACTTTGAGAGAGTTCAGCATCAGTAAAAATATCTTTGAGAATGCTCAGTAAAATACTTTTATGAAGCGCGATATTTAAAGCCATTCTTCTTCCTTTATTTTGAAGTTTTGAGGAAATCCGCTTCAAACGTACGGCGATATAAAGCAACTTTCTGTTTCATTCTTTTGTTGTCTCCATACACGGGCAATATTTCATTAACTTTGTCCCAATTGAGGGGTTGGAGGTTATCGAAGTAATAACCTTTATGGAGATAGACAATATCTAAAAAAGCTCTTTCTGGTGAAGCTATGCTATAAGTATCCTTAATCTCGATTCCTACTGTGTTAGTAAGAATGATCGGTTTGAGTGATCTGAAAACATACGTTTGTCCGTCGCATATAATTTCTCGTGATTGGTAAGTGGCTACAAAAATCTGACTGTAATATTGAAAAATGATTCCTGCAGCTCTGAGAACTGTTTCAAAACTGATATAGGAGGGGGTGAGAATTTTCGTGACTAATTCCAAGCGATCATAATTTTTATCTTTGGCGTAGAGCCCTCTACGGATATGATATAAATCGCCACGCTGCACATAATAATTGATTCTATTTTTTAAGGTTTTTGTTGCAGTAGTTCTTCTTCGCATCAAAAGTTCTTTGAAGGTAAATACTGTTTGTTGAGATCTGAGAATCTCTGATAATACCCCTTTGGCCATACGGAATACCTTTCTTGTTGGAAGCTAAAGGTCCGATTTTTCCGGACCTTTAGCTTCCAACATAATCCTTCGAGATCAAATTTGCAAGATTGTTTGAAGATTGGTGATTTGATAGTCTACAAATGCTCTTTTTGTAATATCGATTCTCTGTTTGACGGATAAAAAATATGAATAATCAAAATTGTATTTTCTGTAAAATCATTGCCAAAAAAATTCCTGCTACCGTGATCAAAGAAACTGATGACATCATTGTTATCAAGGACATAGCCCCAAAAACCCCCATTCACTACCTTATCATTCCAAAAAAGCACATCGTTGATTTACAATCATTGGAGGATGCGGACAAGCCATTAGCATGCAACATGATTTTCATGGCACATGAATTGTCAAAAGACCTTTCTGGCTCAAAAGCATTTAGACTTGTTTCGAATAATGGCCATGAAGCAGGGCAGCGCGTCTTCCACATCCATTTACATTTCTTGTCTGGTAGAGAGCTGGAATTTTAGAGAAAAACTCATTTTTGGGGGAGTTCATGAAAAGAATAATGAAAATACTGGGATGGTTAGCTATCTTCATAGGCCTATCGATTGCTGGGGCTCTCATTATTGTGCACAGCCCGATAAAAAAATATTTACGCCAAGCCTGTTGCTCTTCTGTAAAAGATATTCCTCGCAAGTTGACTGCGGAGGAAATTCAAAAACAATTAGCAGCGCATCCGCAATGTACTTTTTGTAAAATTATTGCCCACGAACTTCCGGCAACTGTGATCAAAGAAACTGATGATGTCATAGTGATCGAGGACAAGGAGCCAAGAACTCCCATGCATTACCTTATCATTCCAAAAAAACACATTGCTGATGTGCGATCATTAGGGGAAGGGGATAAAGCGTTAGCAGGAGATCTGCTTTTTATGGCGAAAGATCTTTCAAAAAATCTTCCAGGTTCACAAGCATTTCGATTAATTTCTAATAATGGTAGCGATGTCGGTCAAACTATTTTCCACATGCATATACATTTTCTCGCCGGGAAAAAACTAGAGCCAGGAATGATGATGTTGGGGCGCCATGAATAAGCAGATTACAAAAATAATCAGATGGGCAGCCATTATTGTTGGCCTATCTTTTGTTGGTACCGTACTGATTTCTTACCGCACCATTAAAAAATCTTTAGGTCGGGTGACCAATGTACCATCAATACAAAAAATTATTCTTAAAAACAGAGAGCGCTTGGAGCAACAGCTTCATGCGCAAAAAGTTTCTTTTTTAACGAGTGATGGAATAAGGCTGCAAGGATATTTAGTACTTCGTAAGGGCGCCAAGCGCAATCTTCTTATATGCCACGGGTATAGAAGCGCCAAAGAAATGCTGATTGATTTTGCTGACATGTTTCAACGGAGCAACCTACTCTTTTTTGATTTTCGAGCACACGGACAAAGTGAAGGTGATTTAGTAACTCTTGGATACAATGAAAAAAAAGATGTGCTGAGTGCCCTAAACTTTTTACAAACCGATGAAAGAACAAAAAAACTTCCTATTTTTGGTATCGGAGTTTCGATGGGTGGTGTTGCTTTGCTTGCTGCCGCCGCAGAAAAGCCGGTGTTTAAAGGATTGGTAATTGACTCAGCATTTGCGCGTCTTGAAGATCAAATAGCCTATGCCTTTTATCAGCGAACGGGCTTGCCAAAATATCCCTTTTTAATCGTGACACGATTCTTATTTGAACTCTTAACCCATATTCGAGTACGAGAGGTAAGCGTACTGGATTATGTGCGTAATATATCGATTCCTATCCTCTTCATTCACGCTGAGAATGATACCGAAGTTCCCTTAGAAGGATCAAAAGAGTTGTATGAAGCAGCGACAGAGAAAAAGGATTTATGGATAGAAGGACCATGTAAGCATGCCACGATCTGTCTCGAGTATCGAGATGAGTACGAAAAACGAGTAAATACCTTTTTTGGATATAGGTTTTGACTCTTAAAATTGAGTTTCAATTTTGAGTACCAATCAAGAAAAGAAGATCTCTTAAATAACCAACTTTTGCAGTAGTTGTTCCATCGCCAACGTTGTATTAAACAAAAATAAATACGTTTCTTTAAACAAGAAAAGGAACAGCAATATAAAGATGGAGAACTGTGACACTAGATAATAAAAAGGGAGTAAGCGCTGAGGAAGAAGCGCGGCAATAATATGACTGCCATCAAGAGGTGGGAGTGGCAGAAGATTAAAGACACCAAGCATGACATTTATCCAGACCGTTGTTTTTAAAAAGGTTGTATAGGCAGGAGCAAGAGTGATTGGTAAATAGCTGCTTGGTAAGTAGTAGGTCACGTAAAGCAAAAACAATGCAAAAATAAAATTGGAAAATGGGCCCGCTAGTCCCGCAAGTACGGAAAAAATTCGTGGATAGGCGAAGTTGCGTGCATCCATGGGAACTGGCTTTGCCCACCCAATTCTAAAAAAGAGCAAAAATAAAAAGCCAAACAGATCAATGTGGGCAAAAGGGTTTAAGGTTAAGCGCCCAAATCGTTTTGCAGTATCATCGCCGAGTAAATAAGCGACCCAGGCATGGGAAAATTCATGAACGGTGATAGCAGATAAGAAGGCAAAAATAAGAATAAAAAATTGTGCTACATGGTTGATAAACAATGATTGATCCATCACGACACGGTTCCTTTTTTAAGGAGTAATATCAATATTATCCAAAATCCCACCAGTACCACTTGGTATGCCGGGAGAGGCTGACGATAAGCTTGCAGACAGAACGGGTAAGGTTACCCCAGTTGTGTAGGTAACACTATAATTTGTTCCATTATTAAAGGCATAATTTTTGACGATAGCGCTTGTACTAACCGGCCGTTCATCCTTGATGCCAAAACTAGAACTTGCTCCGATATTGTTAAAGATCTCATTATGAATGATCTGACATTTATCGCAGGTATCTGTAAAAATAACGCCATATGCTGTTCCGGAAGTAACTGTTTTTTGATCTTGAATGATACAGTCAATAATACTACTTCTCTGTTCCCCACTAAATTTAAAACCGGCAGCATATCCTCCACCTAAGTTGATTTCAGAAAGACAATTTCTAAAAACATTTTGTGAGCCGTTTTGAGCTAAAAATCCAAAAGAAGCCATCTGATTATTGATGTTACTACTACATTTGCATTTAGTTATAAGGATATCAGTTGCCTGGTCGAGCAGGACGCCACATACGGTACCGGTTGCTGTCAGATCGCGACAGGTCCCCTTATAAAAAATAGTATCATCAACAATCCCCGTATACGATTGAGAAACAGAGAGTCCCGCAACTATATTAGTCCCGCCACCGCCAACAACAATTGAATTAAATATTTGAAAGGCGCACCAGCTTTCCATGCTGATGCCATACGATGGTGCGGTGATACCAGCATCATTAAAAGCAATATATGAATTTATTACTTTACCTAGTAAGCCATGGGCCATGCGTATACCATAGGCGGGGCTACCGCCAGCACCAGTGCAGGTTGATACACTGCAGTTATTAACACTAGCACCAATGATCCCGATACCGGTTGCAGAGCCATCAAAAAAAATGCCGGCGGTATTGCAGCCTTCTATTTTACTGTCCAATATACCGATATTAGTGCATCCATCATAAACATGGATGCCCACACCAGAAACACCAAGTACGTGAGCATTTTTTATAGTTACGTCAGAAAGGCCTGTCTCTATAACTATGGCATCAAATCCAGGCTGAAGGTTGCCGGGCATTTGAGTAACAAGGTGGTTACCCATGTCGAGCGTTACATCTGATGCTGAAATGAGAATAGCTATATCATTTGCTACTGTAGGGGTTGCAATAAGGTCGGCCCCTATAAGATAAGAACCACTTTGAGTTATAGTGGTGACTGCTGCATGAAAGCAGTTAAAAAAACTCAGTAAAATAAATATTTTTTTTATAAAGTGCTCCATAACTATTCCTCTGTTTTGCCTACCTCATTGCTTTCTTCTTCAATAATGAAATCTCCGTTGCGCATAAAGATTATGTGTTGAGAAATATTTTTTTTTAGCTGTTGAGTAAGTTTTTCTTTTTTTTCCGTATTATGCGTTGTTTGTAACTCATAACAAAGGGTGAGTGCTCGTGGCATGTTTAAAAAAATTGATCTTTCAGCTGCAACTTTTATCTCATCTTTTATCAGTTTTAAATTTTCCTTATCTTGATTATCAAACAGAGAGGCTGAAAGTATAAATTCTCTGCCGATACCCTGCAGTGTTGGCGCATGAGCATCTTGTAGTCCAATAGAGGATTCAATAGCGCTGGCAAAGGGGCTGTGCGCAGCACACCAAGGAAAAAATAAGAGAGTTAAAATCAGGAGCCTCATTGTTTCTCCTCAGTTCAGTCCTATATTAGACCAAGCACCGTTAACCGCGTTAATTGATTGATTATTTTTTTGAGTAACAGAAAGCCCATTTAATTGGTTATCCGCGGTAGTTCCATTACGCATGGCAACATTTTTTACAAAGCCGCTGCTTGAATCATTCTGGAGTCTAATGCCGTAACTGTTGGCACTATTTGTTCCTTGATTCTTAGTGATAAATGATTCTTGGTTAAAACATTCGGTGCAGCCATTATAATCCATACCTACGGCTATAGAATTGGTAGAATTGTTGCCATGGGCTATGCATCGTACATGTACATTATTAGAACAGCCGTTGACGTTATAGCCGCGAACCACTCCATTTAAAGATTTATTGTTGAGTGCCAAACAGTCGATGAAGGAATTTCCTGTATTCGATAGCGAAGAAAAGCCATGGCAGGTTCCATCCGCACTATTTTGCGATACCTTACAATTGGTTAGGACATTATTATTGCAACCAGCACCGAATTGAAATCCTGCATACGTTGTGTTGGCCATTGTT
>JABCYS010000011.1 GCA_013290085.1 Candidatus Babelota bacterium | reverse complement strand
AAAACTCATTGACGAACTAGAACTGGTCACCGACATAGAAGCGTTCAGCTACGACCTTTTTGATTCCGGACTTTTCTTCATAGCGTTCCAACCAAAGAGTGAGAAAGACATTGACCGCATCATCGACCTTATTCATGAGGAAATAGCTTCCTTAGTCCATAACGGCATCCCGGCGCCCGCGTCACTGCGTGCCCAAAAGCAAGCAGAGAAGGATTTTTTGGGATTGTTAGAGAGCAATCAAAAGCAAGCATACATGATCGGCAAATTCTTCTTATCCAGTGGGGACGAAAATTTTCTTTTTAAATATCTTGAAGATGACCCAAAAAAATTAACAGCGGATGTTATTGGTCTGTTGCAAAATTATTTTAGACCAACACTGACCCATGTGGGCACACTGCTCCCTCTTCCGGAACAAGAAAAAAGTCATTGGCTGGTTTTGCAGGAACGCTCTGACGAGGAAGATGAACGGATCCTTGCCGGACGCGTGCGCACCTTGCCCGTGCAGCCGGCGGTTGAAGCAAAAACTATTGTGCCGGCTATGCCAGGGGTGTTTGATTACCCAAAGCATGCAAAATTTAAACTCAAGAACGGTCTTGAGATTTTATTCTACGACAATAAAAATCTTCCCAAGATAGAACTCATTCTCGAGTTTAAAGCAAAACATTATTACGACCCTGAAAATCTCCAAGGCCTTGCTACCTTTATGAGCGCTTTGTTGCTTGAAGGAACAAAGCAACACACTGGTACTGAGTTGGCGCAAGAAATAGAGTCATACGGTATGGCGGTCTCATCATCTGCCGGTTACATGACGCTCGGTATGCTCACCCCTGACTTGGAACGAGGGCTTACTCTTTTTGCCGATATCCTGCAGAACTCACTGTTTGAGGAACGGGCGGTAGAAAAAATTCGGCAGCAATTGATTTCTGATATCAAAAATTATTGGGACGATCCGTCAGAATTTTCTTCTGACTTAGTGCGCCAGCACGTGTACCGTGGGCACCCGTACAGTAAAAGTAAAATCGGCACCCTGGAGTCGATACAGAAAATTACGCGTGCGGACATTTTTGATTTTTACAAAAAATATGTGACCCCACAGGGCGCACGGTTATCAATTGTTGGCGACTTAAACCAATACGACGTTGCTCCCTTATTTGAAAAAACATTGGGACAGTGGCAGGGGCCGCAGGTGCCTGATCTACAATATCCGGCATTACAAGAGATTGAGTACGTGGAAATTAATTACCCGATCAACAGAGACCAGGTTGTTCTTGTTTTTGCCGGGCTTTCTATTGATCGCTCCAATCCTGATTTCGATAAACTTTTAATTTTCGATCAAATCTTTACCGGCGGCGTGCTTGGTTCTATGAGTTCGCGGCTTTTCCAATTACGTGAGCAAACGGGTCTTTTTTACACCATCGGTGGGTCGGTCATTGCGCATGCAGATGAACAGCCTGGCATGATTTATATCAGAACGATTGTTTCCAACGACCGCCTGAACGAGGCGGAAAAAGCGATTAAAGAAAATATAGCGGCAATAGCAGATACCATTACACCTGATGAACTTGACCAGGCGCGTGGTGCGCTTATTAACTCCATGGTTGATAATTTTGAAGCTGATCGAGCAATGGCCGCGACCTTCTTAGCACTCGAGCGCTACAAGCTTCCTGCAAATTATTTTGATACGCGGGCACAGGACTTTGCGAAAATTACGCTGGATGATGTAAAAGCTGCCGTGAAAAAAGTTTTAGATGCGAACAAGTTGGCGATCTTTAAAATAGGCCGTGTGCGCTAACAGGTATCTATGATTTCACAGCAGGTATCTATGGTTTTACCAACAACAATTTCCACAACACAGTTTACGGCGATTGTGTACGATTATTACGCGAAGAATAAGCGAGACTTTGCATGGCGCAGGGACATCGATGCTTACCGGGTGGTGGTATCGGAAGTAATGTTGCAGCAAACCCAAACCCATCGCGTAGAAAAAAAGTTTGATTCCTTCATCACCGCATTTCCTTCTTTTGAGGCACTGGCGCGTGCACCGTTACGTGAAGTACTGGCGCAGTGGCAAGGGCTTGGGTATAACCGGCGTGCACTCGCGTTGCAGAAAATTGCGCAGAAGGTGGTGGAAGAGTATGGCGGTGTGTTGCCGGATGATCCGGGGGTTCTGGTAACCTTTCCCGGCATTGGGCCTGCGACCGCTGCATCCATTTGTGCGTTTGCAGGTAACAAACCAACCTTATTTATTGAAACCAACATTCGTGCAGTTTTCATTCATTTTTTCTTCCAGGGGCGAGACAAGGTGACCGACAAAGAAATTTTTCCGCTGGTGGAAAAAACGGTTGATACAAAAAATCCACGGGAATGGTATTACGCGCTGATGGATTATGGCGTGATGTTGAAAAAGAAGATGCCGAACCCAAGTCGTAGAAGTGCGCACCATATTCAACAAAGTAAGTTTGAAGGATCAGAGCGCCAGATACGTGGCATGATTGTGAAAATGTTAACCCAGCATAGTCCGCTCAGCTACGGGCAGCTTGTGCAGCTGGTCGATAAAGAGCCGCAGCGTGTTAAAAAAAATCTGAGCGCGTTGTGTGCTGAGGGGTTGGTAAAGAAGCAGGGCGATGTTTTTACCTGCTAATTTTATTTGCTGAGTGCTTCTTGGAGCAGGCGCACATTTTTTTCTAAATCTTTTTGGATGCTTTTAAAAAGTTTGTCACAGCCACTGTGTTTGGCGGCTTTTGCATCTTTTTTGCAATGCTGCTCAATAAACCAATTTATTTTTGCAAGGTGGTGTAAAACTTTTGCTTTGTTGTACGTACAGTTATCTATCATGAACTCTCCTTAGTAATGATGGATCGAAGAATAGCTTAGTGGAGGGCAAAAGAATCGCGCAAGAATTTTTAAGCTGGAAGGAAAACAGATATGATTAAAGCGCTTGTCTAACTCATTATTTTTTTAAGGGGTGAAATGGTTTTTAAAATTTCAAGCTCTCCAAAAAAAGGCGGGGCGTTGTTCTTTTTACTGGTGCTTTTTGCGTGCTCGAAAGCAGGAGCTATGCAGGATGGGGGGACGGCGACGTTGCAAAAAATAAAAAACGTATATGATGTAAATAAAGATACCGTGCGGATCACTTTTAATTTGGTAGGGAATTTGCCGAAGATAAGGATATTGATAGGAGCTGGTGAGTTTACCGCAGCGAGAGATCTTGGGCCTGGATCAGATTGTATTGTTGAGTGTCCTAGGGCAAAGAACATTCGGTGTTGGGCCGTGATCATAGAGCATAATGGTGAAGAAGGGATGGTTATTGGCGACGGTTATATTAATGTTGGTTCTTCTAAAGAAAAATTAGTAATGGTCCAAGACCAGCGCTTTGATGGGAAGAAGGATTTAGATAGAGATTCTGTCGAGTTTGTATAGATCTAGGTTGGTACTTTTAATTAGGAAGGCAATCATGATTTTTCAAATTTCAAAAAAAACAAAAATAAATGGCATAGCGTTGAACACTCTTTTTTTCTTCTGCTCGCTTGCAGCAATGGATACTGCGGAACAAAGAAAGACATGTATGCTTCCTCTCGTTTCTGCAATCACCAGGGGTGGCAAAGTGAGCGCGAATTGCGTAGACATGTCAGATGAAAAAGTGCAGATAATTTTTAAGGCTGAACCACGTATGCTGCGCCATGGAGTAAGATTAGCAATGAGTTATTCTTCCATGCAACCAGGGGAATTCCTTCCTGTAGGCACGCTAAAACCCAATTCCGAGTTCAGCATTGTATGTCCCCGCGCACAAATTCAATTTGTGGCCCTTAAGCGCTTTCCGGGTGATAGAAATATGAGAACGGTTATAGGCTTCAACACCGTTGCATTGGATAAGTATCAAGATGCATCTTTAACGGTCTATGTGATTGATCATCTCGATCATACGGTTGATCTTATTCCTAGGTATTTTCTATCCAATATGCCTTACTTTGTTCGTTAACATCCTCCCTAGCAGGGAGAGGTTGTGCGGCATCATTTGATAAAAGTTCTTGGGGAAAGTGAACATGCGCTCTTAGCATCAGAACTAATTCTAAAAATTAATTTTTCCCTCATCACTGATCTTCGTACCAAATTCCCCGGACAGTTGTTGCATGTGTGAGAGGATAGCGTGCGCTTCTTCTCCCTGCGCAACATTCACCTGCATATTTTGGATGATCACGGGTATGAGCTGCACTGCTTTAATTTCTTTGTCTGCAATGGTGACCTGAAATAAAAATGAACGGTCGTTGCGCAACTGTTCATCGACAGCATAATCGTCAATGAAATCACCGGTATCATACATGATGAGTTTGCCGTGATAAATCTCTATGCCTTGGAAAAGGTGCGCACTGTGTCCGTGAATAATATCGGCACCACTCTCAACCATGGCATGGGCAAAATCAATGAACTCTCGTGTTGGCCGTTGGCGCATATTGGGACCCCAGTGTAGGGTAATAATAAGAATGTCGACCTTGGGGCGTAGCGCTTTGATGTCTGCGCTCACTCGTCCAACGTCACCAACTTTAAGGTAATTAGTACCTGGTTTGTTTTCTTCTGCGATCCACCCCGGTTCATTGTCGGTGTAGCCTATGATGCCGATCTTGGTCCCTTGTTTTTTTATGATGACGGGTGCACGCGCCGCTTTTTCATTTTTCCCCGCACCAACATGTTTTATGCCAGCTTTGTTAAGCGTGGCAATGGTTTCAAAAAGTCCTTCATCAGAAAAATCGAGACTGTGGTTGTTTGCTAAATTGACGATGGCAATATTTCCCTCCACTAACACACAGACATTGTTCGGATCTGATTTGAAATTAAAAACCTTTGGGACGATTTTATTGCCGCGCGTGAGTGTGGTTTCTAGATTGCCGATATTGACGTCGTTCTGTTGCAACAGCGGTAAAGTGGTTCCCCACAGGTGCTGGCATCCCGTTGTTTTAATTTCTTTACTCATTAATCTTCCCAACATCATGTCACCAACAAATCCAATGGTGAGCGGATCAGTACTGTTGTGGTGGGAATGATTACAACAGGAGTCGTGGTTGTGGGAGGTGTCGCAATTTGCAAGTAGGAGCATGGCCATACACAGCAAAAAGAATTTTTTCATTGCGATGGTGATCCATTTTTGTCTGATTGTGCTCGGAAGATGCCAACTATTTTTTTAATGTCGTTCTGATCAACGTCATTTATTTTACCAAAATGATAGCCTTGATTTTGAATTTGATTTTTAATGTTAGCTAATTCTTTTTGGTTAGCGATTCGCATCCACAATGGCATAATCATAGCGATTCGTGGCTCGCCAGGTTGACGCAGAAGTGCGATGCGATATTTGGGGTCGCCAGTTTCCGAAAAATTCTTAAGATATCCGCAAAAGAGAGGCTGAGGATCGTCGCCGCCAGGATGGCTGGTGCGTGTGTAAAACATGACGATTTGTTGATTGAATTGATGCAGGTCGTGGAAAGCCATGATGTGATCCATAATGGGCAATTCAGATGGGAGTTCTGAAGTTGGAGACATGCCAATGATGGCGGTGCTGGTTATAAGACTCAATGCGCAAAAATATTTGATTGAGAACATAGCGACTCCTTTAATTAGTGATTATCCCAAATGTTTTTTCAACAACTCTTGAATCATCTTCGGATTTCCCTTGCCTTGTGTTTGCTTCATGGCAAGGCCAACAAAGAACCCAAACACTTTATCTTTTCCTGCTTTGTATTGCGCAACTTCATCCGGATGTTTTTGTACCAACTCTTTAATAATTTTTTCCAGCTCATCACTCGAGCCAATTTGTTCTAGCCCTTTTTCTTTGACGACTTGTGCGGGGGCAGCACCCGTTTGTGCAACAATTAAAAAAACTTCTTTTGCGGCGTGGTTGTTAATTTTCCCGGATTCAAGAAGTTGGATAAGCTCCACTAATTTTTGTGGCGTGAGACTGCATTGTGAGGCGGTGATCTTGTGCTCATTTAAATAACTGATGAGGTCGCGCAAAATCCAGTTGATAATTTGTTTGCTCTCACTTAATTTTCGAGCAGTATCATAATAATCAGCCAATTCACGATCATTAACCAAAATTTCAGCTTCGTACGCGCTCAAATTATGCTGGTTCATCAATCGCTCAAATTTTTTCTCCGGTAACTCAGGCATGCTGACGCGCATGCGCTCGATCCATGGTTCATCGAGATGGATAACGGGAAGATCTGGGTCATTAAAATAACGGTAATCAGCGGCTTCTTCCTTGGTGCGCATAACAAATGTTTTTTTATCTTTGGTGTCCCACAGCCTTGTTTCTTGCCGAATCTTGCCCCCTTGTTCAAGCAACTCTATTTGCCGCTCAATTTCATATTCAACGGCATCGCCAATAAATTTGAAGGAGTTGATATTTTTAAGTTCGCACTTGGTGCCATACTCTTTTTGTCCTTTTTTGCGCACCGAGATATTGGTATCAGCACGAAACGCTCCCTCTTCCATGTTGCCAGAACTGATGTTGAGGTAGGTAACAATGCTGTGCAATGCTTTGAGGTATGCT
Organism: Candidatus Babelota bacterium; assembly: GCA_013290085.1. The sequence continues at coordinate 6,908 of JABCYS010000011.1, read as the reverse complement.
TTTGCTTCATAGGTACTGGTCATGTCTGGCTCAGTTACGATTTCTAACAACGGCGTTCCTGCTCGGTTGAGATCAACAAAGCTTTCGCCCGATGCGGCGTGAATATTTTTCCCCGCGTCTTCTTCCATGTGAATACGGTTGATTCTAATCTTTTTTATGCTGCCATCTTCCAGGCGGATAGGAACATGCCCTTTGGTGCAAATAGGTTTGTATGCTTGGGTGATTTGGTATCCCTTGGGCAAGTCTGGATAAAAATAATGTTTGCGATCAAACTCATTGACGCGGGTGATGGAACAATTAGTGGCAAGGCCGGCAAGAATAGCAAAATCAAGAACTTTTTTGTTAAGCACGGGTAAAACACCGGGCTGTCCGGTGCAGATCTCACAAATATTTTTGTTTGGTTCTTTGGTTATTTCATTGGCACAGGTACAAAAAATCTTGGTGGCTGTCATAAGCTGAACGTGAACCTCTATGCCGATAGTAAGTTCATAATCTGGATAATTATCGAGGACGGAAGGAGTGTGGGACACAAAAAATCCTTTCAGTGACTTTCTAGTCGTTGAATTTACAAGCGAACGGCTTTCAAAAATGCGTGATTAGCATAGCATTGATTTAATTTTTTGGTACCAAGAACAGGTATGTTGCCGTGGGTAATGAGAACATTTTTGTTGGCTTGAATGGAGGGCAAAAACCCCAGGTACGGGCTAGTGGCTAGTCCGCGATTGACCTGCCGTGCTGGATGTCTACCTGATCAAGCTCAAGAGCCTCAGACCCTTGCAAAATAACCTTACGGGTAAACTGCTTTTCCAGTTTCAGAATGGAATCATATTCAACCGTTGAGAGGTATTCAAACACGTCAGCGTTAACGGAGAAAATAACATCCCCACTTGTTTTGCCGTATTTCAAAATCGCTTCGACTTTTTGTAAGGCGTTAAAAGCTTCGGTTTGCAACGAACGAACAAAACCAAGGCCGTGGCAACAAGAACAGTCCTCAGTCAGTTGTTGCATGAGCGTTTTGCCCGACCTTTTACGAGTCATTTGTACCAGGCCGAATTCAGAAACTTTAAGAACGACTGATTGGAACTTATCACGTTCTTTCAGTGTTTTTTCAAAATGCTTAAATAGGCGTTGACGGTTTGCTGGAGTAGCCATATCGATAAAGTCGATAACAATGAGTCCGCCTATGTTGCGTAAGCGCAACTGGCGAGCAACTTCTTCTGCTGCTTCCAGATTTGTTTTCAAAATAGTTTCTTCAAGGTTTGATTTTCCCGTAAAGCGACCGGTGTTAACGTCAACAACCGTCATCGCCTCAGTTGCCTCAATAACAATTGATCCGCCTGAACGGAGCCGTACCTTTTTTTGTAAGGCGGCAGTTATTTGGCTTTCAAGGTCGTAGCGATCAAATAATTCCGGCGGCCCTTCGTAATACTTAACTTTGTTGGCGTATTCAGGAGCAATGTTTTTTACAAAGCGATAAATACGATCTTGCGTTTCCTTGCTATCTGAAATGATCTCTTCAACATCATCATCAAGGTTGTCGCGCACAATCGCCAGTGCAAGATCTAGATCTTCATACAGTTTTTCACGTGGCTTGGCTTTTTCAAATTTTTTTAAGATGGAGTGCCAGGTATGCACCAGAAATGCAACGTCTTTAGCGATTGCTGCCTCATCAGCACTTTCGGATGATGTTCTAATAATGGCTCCCATGCCTTCAGGAAGACGACGGGTTAGGATGTCTCTCAGGCGGGCTCGTTCTTCGCGAGACTCTATTTTTTTTGATATGCCGATGCGAGGAATGCTTGGCATAAGAACAATAAAGCGCCCAGGCAGGGTAAAACAGGTGGTAAGTTTGGCGCCCTTTTCATAAATAGGTTCTTTGCTTACCTGCACCAGAATGGGGGTTCCCTCCTTAAGAATTTTGCTGATATCCATGGCTTTTCGTGTAGGCCGTGGTTGTTCGGGGCGGGTGGGCGAGACCTCACTGTCCTGGAAAAGTCCCATTTTTTCAGCGGCAAGTTCACGATCAATTTCAGAAATGTGTAAAAACCCCGCCTTTTCCTGGCCAATATCAACAAAGGCTGTTTGTATGCCGGGTAACACAGAAGAGACGTGACCTTTAAAGTAAGTTCTTTCAAGGCTTTCTTGCGAATGAGGAGCGAGATAAATGTTTTGGAGATCGTCTTTATTGCGGGTAATAGCGACGCGGGTTTGCCAGGCGCTATCATTGATGAGTATTTTTTTCATTGTGTATTTTGAAACCTAAAAATTTAATATTTTTTTGTACTACTGGAGCTCTTTTTTAACCAATATACCTCATAATGGAGGCAAGTAGAAGGATTGGGCCTTCAGACCTCTTTTTTATCAGGAAATAGAGCTTTTTGGCGAGAAGATTTGCTGCGGACTTGATTCGTATTGAAATGGTGGCGAGGAAAATAAGCTTGAAATTGTTTCTCTGAAGATTCTTGACTTGAGTTAAATAATATTCTTACTTTACCATAAATAAGATTTAACACAAAAGGTAGGAGTTTGTATGAAAAGACGAGGTTTAGTAGTTGCGCTTGCTGTTGTTGGTTTTTCCGGGTATGCAGTTGCGAAAAAAGCCAACAGATACGTGACCTTTATCAATGATGATGAACAATCGGATGTTACCTTTTCCATTCATGATAAAAAAGGGGTGATCCGCAAGACTCTTGGGACAGGGGAGTCTTATGAATTCCTTGTTAAAAAAGACATTAAATATGGCATTGAAGCAAGGGAAACAGATGAGGATGGCTTAAAAACAGGTGTATACAAATTCTATCTTCGTAAAGATAGAGATAGGGGAACAATACGTATTGTGCGTGCCAAGTTTTTGATAGGGGAAGACAAACTTGATTTTGTTGGGAACAAAGAAGGGGATGCAGACGAAGGGGCGTATGTCCAACAGTCAATTTTAGGTCAGCCATCCTGGGCGACAGAAAAAGAAAAGAAGAGTTTTTGGTCAAGAATTTTTTGATTGACTCTTTTTGAATAGTGCGGGACAAGGATTTAAAATTTGTATTCACTGAAAGAAAGGAAAGTCGTATGAAAAGAAAAAGTTTAGTGGTGGCGCTTGCTGTTGTTGGTATTTCAGCGCATGTGGTTGCCCATGGGTCTAAGGGAGGCTCGGTGACTTTTATTAATGATTCTGACAAACGTGTTACCCTTACCATTTATAAAACCAAATCCGGCAAAGAAAAGACAAAGAGTCTGAGCGCGAAGAACGCTCTTTGGGGAAGTTTGCCTTGGATTGGAAGGTCCTACAAATACCACACAAAAAACAATGAAAATTATGAAGTTTCGGCAGCGTCACTAGGTTTAAGCACAGGTCGCTATACGCTTTCACATCAAGGAACCGTACACATTGCGCAAGAGGGCAAACTCTTAGGCAGTGGTGAAAAACTTGTTCTTAAAGGCTCAGCAGTCGCCAGCGAGTAATCTTTCAATAGAACGCGAATTGCAGAAGAATACGAAAAATTCGTAGAAGCAGACAATGGTTATGCAAGTCTGATGCGAGGAGCTTTTGTTTTTAGTATATTGAGAATATGTTAAAAAATATTTTCTTTCTTCGAAAAATGTGCATGCAATTTAATTTCTCGGTGGAGCTAGAAACTTGCTCTCTAGAAAGATGTGAAAAAGTGTGCTACCTTCTGCTTCGCAAGTATCACTTTTTATCCCAAGGAATGTATCTATGAAAAATTTTTTCGCCCTCGCGCTTCTCGTACCTTTTGTCTTAGGTGGTTGCGGGAAAACTAATAAAAAAGAAAAAAAGAATAAAAGATCTGATGACAAATCAATGAGCATTCCACTCGCAAGCGCTGATGCAAAGAGCAGTTTCTTTGATGAAGAAGTAGAAGCGTTTGTTCTAGAAGATGAATTAAAAAATGGTTCTCAAGCTGTTGCTAAAAATGATGAAGTTTCTTGGGTTGCTGAAACTGATGCAAAAGGATTCAAGCCAATCTATTTCGACTTTGACCGTTACGGCGTAAGAGCTGATCAACAAGAACAAGTTGAATCAGATGTTAAACAAGCTAAGAAAATTGTAGCAAAAGGTGAAAAAGTTGTTGTTGAAGGACACGCTTGTCACTCAGCAGGATCAAAATCTTACAACTTATTAATCTCTGAACAACGTGCGCAAGAAATTGCTCGTCGTCTTGAATCAGAAGGTATAGCTGCCAACAGAGTTACCGTAGTTGGTCGTGGTACAGAAATGCCAGTGATCCTTGGTGGTGATAAAAATGCTCAAGCACCAAACCGTCGTGTTGAGCTCTTCCCACTAGCTTCCTAAAGTTTCTCACAATTTAAAAAAAGGCCCCTTGAAAAAGGGGCTTTTTTATTGCCAAAAAACAATGATACGTTGTGGTTTGTGGGATCCGTTACTTCCCGATGCAAAAACTTCTAAATACGGTATCCATGCCCTGTTCACTTATTGATCGACCGGTAAGCTCGCTTAAGCACGTGAGCGCTTCTTTAAGTTCATACGAAATAAGTTCATATTCAATGGTGCCCGAGAACATGGCAGTGAGTGCTTGTAATTTTTTTTCCAGCGAGAGCACCAAATTAAATTGTCGTTGGTTGAGTAAGAACGGTGACTCCATGCCGGTAAAAAGTTTTTCAACTTTATCTTCGATTGTCTTTTCGAGCAGATGAATAGCCTCTTTGTTGTTGTTACTTACCAGAAGAGCTGTTGTGTTGGGCGGCAGTTCTTGAGCAAGATCACTTTTATTGTGCATGAGAATAATTTTTTGCGCATACCGTTGTTCTATATCTTCGTAAATTTTTTGTTCCTGCTCCGTTATCTGGCGAGAACTGTCCTTAACCAGAAGAATGATATCTGCCGCCTGCGCTTCCTGATACGAACGAGCAATACCTTCTTGCTCTATGGCATTATCGGTGTGTCGTATGCCGGCGGTATCAATAAGTGTCCAATAAATACCATGGCGATACAGTCCCGCTTCCAAAGCATCACGGGTGGTACCGGCTACCGGGGTAACGATGGCGCGGTTGCGATTAAGTAGGGCATTGAACAGAGAAGATTTGCCTGCATTGACTGAACCGATGAGTGCAATGCGCACTCCTTGGCGAATATGGTGTTGCTGATTAAAAGTTTTCTTGATGGTGGCAATGGTAGCAAGAGCATTGTTGATAATTATAAGAATTTGGTCGCCAAAGCTTACTTCATCATCAATAAATTCAAAACTTGCATCTGAGAGAGCAAGTGCTTTGAATAGTTCTTGCTCAAGCGTTGCAATCCATTGTGAAAAACTTCCTTCCAGCTGTGCCAGTGATTTTTTAAGGCCCATCTGTGTGTTGGCGTGGATGAGTTCATTGATAGCTTCCGCTTGTACGAGATCTAGTTTGTTATTCAAGTAAGCGCGTTTAGAAAATTCTCCTTCTTGTGCTAAGCGAGCGCCGTGGGCGATTGCCTGTTCAATAATTGCTTCGATAATAAATTGATTATTATGGCAGGTGATTTCTACTGTATTCTGACTGGTAAATGTTTTGGCGCGTGCATGACAATAAACATGACGCGATCAATGACCGTGGCGCTTTGATCGACGACCGTACCGTAATGGATGGTGTGTGATGGCAGAGCAGTTATTTTGTTACCCGAGCTTGGTTTGCAAAAAGAATCGGCGATCTCTAAAGCATCAATGCCCGAGAGCCGCAAGAGTGCAAGCGCGCCCGCACCTCGCGGTGTACATTGTGCAATAATAGATTCTTGATCGAAGCCGTACATGATGCTCATACAAAGGTAGGGATACTGTAAGTGGCGTTAGTTACTCGTTTGAGTCCGAGTCGCGGTCATGAGAAGACGGCTCAGGTGAATGAGGGTCTTTTTCTTGAGAGCGCGGCTCATAAGGACGTTGTTGACGGTGCTGACCTTGCTCGCCCTTGTGTTCTTCTGGGCGTGGGTGCTGCTGGCGTTGGTCATGCCGTGGGCCGTGTTGACGTTCATCTTGGCGGCGCGGCTGACCTTCTTGGTGCGGACGTTCTTGAGGATGTTCTTCTTGCGGCTTGTACCATTTTTCTCTATGGCCTTCATCACGGCTATCACGGCGGTCATCTCGACGATCGTCACGGCGACCATCAGGTCGGCTATCGCGTCTGTCATCACGTCGGTCATCGCGACGGTGTTGAAAGCGGCGGCGTTGAGGTGTGTGTTGTTGAGGTCGGCGGCCATCGCGACTATCGCGACTATATGGTCGTTCGCTAAAGAAAATGCCAACCTTGGCCATTTTTGTGGTAAAGCCTAAGAAATTCTTTTCAGCTTCTTCGTAGATTTTAACATTAAATTCTTTTGGTTTGCCCGCTTTGATCCAGCCTTGTTCAATGGCTTTGGCAATAGACGATGCTTCTTGAATAATTGATTTCATTGATAAAAAACCTTTCCGATCTCTAATTGAGGGGTGTTTTTTTGTTACGTGGTATGGCTACGAGGAGGCCTAAGAAGGAGAGATCCTCTGGGGAAACTGCTCTTTTTTGAGAGTAACAAATTTTGCTGAACTTTCAAATAAAGAAGGACCACTAAAGGTCCTTAGAATTCTCTCTAAAATTTGGAGCGGGAAACGGGACTCGAACCCGCGACCTTTGCCTTGGCAAGGCAACGCTCTACCAATTGAGCTATTCCCGCGATTGATGTGAGAAAAGGTAACAGAAGGGCTTTCTTTGTCAACGATGGTTATGAGCTGTGTGGTAAGCCGCGGGCGCCGTGGGTACGGCGCCCAAACGAAGACCAACTTTTTAGTTAGGCGATAAGTTTTTCCGCTTTTTTTTCGCCTAGAGCTTTTTCATGAATACTCTTAAGGCGATCAAGAGCTAACTGAAACTTTTCGGGATGAAATACGACATCGTACAACTCATTTTGAATTCGGGCGGAAGATGCGTTT
>JABCYS010000010.1 GCA_013290085.1 Candidatus Babelota bacterium | reverse complement strand
ACTTGTCGTCGCCATAATTACACACGACGAAATAATCTTCGCTTGGCGCAATCCCGATGCCATGAGGGAAACTCAACTGAGTCTCGAGGCCCTGTAAAAAAGTGTGCGTATCCCCAATGTGCCCTGTGGCAGGATCAAAGGGATACCTGATTAACCGATCATTGCCTTGGTCAGAGAGCATGATTTCATGATCATTATTTAAAAATGCCAGATCTTCAGTGCAGCCACCGCATTGTTGGCGAGAAACAGGCTCGCCGATAGTTCCCGTCAAAGGATCGAATTTGTATGAAGCCAATAAAACAGTGTATGGGGCAGATTGGTGTGTTTGCATAACCGGGGATGAATAACAAACCACAAGAAACCGACTGTCTTTGGTAAAATGAACCCCCTTTGCTTTTATTGCCGTGGTATTTTTGATGCTGTGTACCAATTGTGCGGAAACATTCTTTTCATGCCGCGTCAGTTTATAGATGCATACCGATTGCTGCGCATCCCATCCGGCTGTTGCAAAATAAATCCCATCGGACGTAAATCGAATATTGTGCACTAATGCATAAGCTGGCAATGAAAAAATAGGGGTTGCCTGTATGAGGTGACTGTTTTGGTCGATGGCATAAAATTGTGTGCCGGCAGTGGGACAGTCTGAACAGATAGCTAATAATGTTCCGTCGGGCGAGACCGTCATGTTTTCCGGGAGCTGAGCTTCACTGCCAAGTTCTTGCACAATCGAGAACCTCTGTGCATCGGGATCAAACTTGTACGTTATAATTTTTCTTCCATACAGATTGAGAACTGCCAGATAGTTTTTATGAAACCATGCCGCCCCCGTGCAGGTTGCATAGCGGGTTTTTCCGGCGATACAAAAGGGCTGATATTTTTCTTTGTGTTCAAGAATAGAGTTGGGGGTGTATACCACTGCAACAGGTTTACCGGTGATAGAAAAAGGGAGCATGTGGGTACTGCATAAAAACATAAGTAAAAATAAGAGCTGCTTCATTTCCTTTTTATCTCCGTTTTCTAAATGTTGGCATTCCTCAACTGTCCTTAAGCCCGTGAGAATCTCACAGTAGTTAGGGATAAATAATGCCGATATACAACCAGTGGCACTTTAAGTACGATCACCTTTTTGAATTGAGCATATACGCTTTGATTAAAATCATAATCCTGTCCGCTCCTGTTTGCATTCCATTGCACTGAGTTAAACACATGCCTTCTTAATGCGGTATTGCCGTGTGTGTATCCTCCCATGGCATGGTCACCAACTGGTATAAAATTTAAATGTGCTTCTGCAAAATGTGTTGGCCAAAAATGAGGGATTGCGCCCATATCCGCATACGGGAGAAAAAAGTAACGCCGGTGTTCAGTGGGCATGGAAATAAATTGATGCATAAGATGGTCCACGTCATAGGTGGTAAAAAAGTAGCGGATAATCTCAAGCCGTTGCGGATGAGGGAGGTCGTCAGCATCTTGAAGGACAAAAATATCACCTTGTGCCTGTGCGCATGCAAGATTTCTATTTTCGCCAGCAAATTTTTGGGTTGCAGAGGTAATGATGATAACAGGAAATTTCCAGGGTGTTTCGCGTAATTCACCAAGAAGCGATGCATCAACTTTGTCACATTCGGATAAGGCAATAACTACTTCATCTGGCAGGACCGTTTGTTTTTCATATGCCTTTAACAAAGGATATAAATGCGGCGCATGTTTGTAGTGGCAGGGTATGATAAGAGACATCGTTGTTGCGCGCAGAGAAAAGCAACACGTAACAACGAGGCCTACAAAAAGAAAAGGAGCTACTAATTTACGGCATAACTGCAGAAGACGCATCAGTTACTCCTCTATTACCGACTTACTCCGTACGCCCCATATTAAGGTACGTGAAGTGATATTTTTTAAGCAACGTAGGACTGAGTATATTTTTTGTATCAATGATTATTTTTTTACGACACAACAGAGCAACCTTACTAAGCTCAATCTCCTTAATCTCATTCCATGCATTCAGAATCACAACGCAGTCAGCGTTGGCGATGGCATCGTAAGGTGATTCAAAGTAATGAATGGTGGGGAAAAGATTTTTCACGGTATCAGTCGCTTTTGGATCGTAGGCATTGACCGTAACATTTTTATCAAGCAGTGCCTGAATAATGTCAATTGAAGGAGCGTTTCTACAATCATTGGTCTGTTCTTTGAACGACAGTCCCAAGAGGGCAACAATAGGTTGTTCATTGCATGTATCTAAAAATGAAAAAATGTCAGCAATGACTCTTTTTTTATGTTCTTCATTTGATTGAATGGCTTGGGAAATTATGGAAGGGAAAAGGCCATTGTCCTTCATAATTTTTGAAAGTGACGTTGCATCTTTGGGCAGGCAGGAGCCACCATACCCAGGACCAGGTTGTAATGAAGCTGCGGGTAAAAGCTTTGTACTGAGTGCCATGCCTTGTATCACTTTGTTAATGTCTGCCTGATAAATTCTGCAGAGAGAAGCAAGCTCGTTTACGAAGGCAATGCGGGTTGCAGAAAAAGCATTCCAAGCATATTTAATGATCTCTGCGGTTTCAAATGACGCCCGTATAACGTTGTTGTTAGTAGTTAAAAAATCAGTATAAAGGGCCTCAACTGTTGAAAGTGCTTCAATTGATTCGCCGCCCAATACGACAGGATTACTTGAGTAAATGTCATTGATCGCCGACCCTTCTCGCATAAACTCAGGGTTGTAGATGAGGTGGATAAATTCTTTTTTTTCTTGAATAAGCAGGTTTTGTAGGATCCGTATGGTACCCGGAGGGACAGTACTTTTGATACAGATAATTGTAGGTTCAGGTGTTGTGATGTGCCCAATAAGATGTGAAAAAGCGTGGTAGAGAAAAGAGAGGTCACAGTGCCCTTGGGAAGTGCTGGGTGTGGGGACACAAATAAAATAAATTTCGGCAGGGTTGTCTTTTAAACTGTCTGAAAAAAACAAATTATTGTCAGGAGCAAAAAGAAGATCGTGCAATCCTGGTTCATAGATAGGTAGTTTTTTATTTTTTAAGAGTGAGATTTTTTGTTCATCAATATCAATGCAACTGATGGTGTGGCCATTAGATGCCAATACCCCCGCCAAAACCAATCCCGTGTACCCGCACCCAATAATAGTTATATTTTTACTCCACAAAAAAGTGGGACAAAGGAGGAGAATGGCGAGCAAAAATATGTTAGCTCTACGGTCCATAATTTCTTTCCAGTTCTACGGTTCCTTTTTCTTATGTCTTCGCGCGAGAAATATATCACCTCTTTTTTACAAATACAGCATTGCCGTACCAAAAAAGAGGTGGTTCATCAAAATCTTGGGCAGCGAGCTTAAACCCTTGGCCTTCGAGGAATTCCGTTACATTGTTGTATAAATACTGTTCTTCAAATGTTTTGGCAAAGGAGACTTCGGTGTAGATAGCTCTGACTGTTTTTAAAATTTTTGGCGCTGCTTTGATTATGTTTAACTCGTATCCTTGCAGCGAGAGGCACAAAAGATCAACATGATCGACGCCGTAACAATCTGCCCAGTCGTCAAGAGTTATGGCGGAGATAGGGGTTATGGTATTAAAGAGAATGTTTGGATCGTTCTGATGTTCTTGCGAATTGAGGAATAATGCTGAAGGGGGTGGGGTGTTTGGAATGTCATCGCACGTCTCGCTATACAACTCTGTGATGCCAGTATGATCGCTCAGGGCAAACTGAAATCGCTCTACGTTAGTGAGTGCTTGGGTATTTTTTTCTAAATCGACAAAATATTTCGCGATGGGTTCAAATGCGTACCATTTCCCCTGAGGCCAGAGTTCTGCCATTTTTTTGGTAGCTTTGCCATTGTAAGCGCTTGCGACTACAACAACCGGGTTGTAGGGTAGGTATTTTTGTAGGTAAGGAACTACTTCTTCAAGATCTGAGGTAATTATTTCTATGCCATTGCGAAAAACCGGTTGTTTCTGTAGTAATGGTTGGGTATTTCTGGGCCTATGCCGGTGGCGATGTTTTTTCTTTGCCCAGACGGTGCAAGAGAGAGAGGCTAAGAAAAGAAAAAAAATCCTGACTTTCACCCGTACACCTGATAGCTCTTAATCAAATTAATCCAATACTCAGCGTATATTTTTTCTATGTTGTACGTTGTATTTTGTATCTCACTAAACTTCTTATCTAAGAAGCTTTGCGTAACCTCAGACCATTGATCTACCACAACAACCGGAAGACCTTCAAAGAGAGGGTCGAGAAAAGAATGTTTTACGATAGGGATACACCCCATTAACAATGCTTCCCAGGTCCTGTGGCAGTCAAGACCATTTCCTGCTGGACTCACCACAAATCGGTAGTTCTTCACTTCATTGAGATACTCTTTTGGTTCTTTAAATGAGGCAACATGGGCAAAGGGTTTGTTTTTAAAATAATCTAAAACAGCTGCTCGCTCCTTAGTATTGCTATGAACTATAAAATTTAGATACGCCTTGTTGTATCGTTGACTGAGAGCTGGGATATCTTTTGTTGCGTTTCTAAACATTGCAACATTGCCATGTCCCCACTGAGGGTTGGCGATGCCAATGGGGATAGGTTTGAGTTTTGGGTGCACATAATCAATATTTTGTGCAAACCATACAACAAGTTTTGGATCATCAAGGTACGGTGTTAGATTTTGTTTGTGTTGCACATCATTTTGTGTTGTTGAAAAAACCGGAGAAAGATCACCGTTGTGAGTTATAAGAATATATTTTCCTTGTATGTGTGGGTGAAGTTCCTCAAAAAAAGTGCGAACAAAATCTACTTTTACAAAAATAATATCATAAGGGCGAACATTTTTAGGATCAAAGCGTGTAGGGGTGGTTTCATCAAAACAATGATGTGCAATGGTCTTAAAAGTATTGCCAGATATAAAAAGATGGTTGTGAGCTTGGTCGGAGGCGTGCAGACTCAATGAAATAAGAGCGGATAAGGTTAAAAGTGTAATTTTTTTCATTCACAAACTTTCGTATTGTTGTTTCGAATTAATTTTTATACTTTGATTAACATGGCCAAGAAAAAATATCTATAAAAAAGAGGGTCATAATTGAAGCGCAAACCGTTTTATTTTTTAACTGTACTGATCATCTTTTCTCTCACCAATGCGTTAGAAAAGGTAACCTATACCTTTTCTAAAGAACCGATTGATGTAGTAATCCCGTGCCACCCAAAAGATGCTGAGCATCTTGATAGAGCCATTGAAAGCATAAAAAAATATGTGCAGGGAGTACGTAGTATTAAGGTTATTTCTTCCGAGCAGTGCACTGATCAGGCTGAATGGATAGACGAAAAGGTTTTTCCTTTTAACAAAGAGAGCATCGCCCTAGAAATATTTAAATCAAAAGAAGCGGCGGCATGGCAGCTGAGTAAACCACGCTCCCGCATGGGCTGGATTTATCAGCAGTTTCTTAAATTGTTTTCTCTGTTCTACATCCCAAATATTTCATCAAATGTTCTCATTGTTGATGCTGACGTGGTATTTCTGCAGCCAATCTCCTTTATGCAAGCCAATGGAGCTGGTCTTTATGCAGTTGGCAGTGAATTTAATCCTGATTATTTCGCACATGCGGGTCGGATATTGCCTGATTTAAAAAGGAGAAAATACAAGGCGTATTCTGGGGTTGTTCATCACATGCTCTTTCAGCGGCCAGTGCTGGAAGACTTATTTGATTTGATTCAAAAGTATCATGGCCTAGCACCATGGGTAGCCATTGCACGAAGTATACCCCTAGATGAGCAGAACGATATGGCGTTTTCTGCAATGTCGGAATACGAAATTTATTTTAATTTTGTTTTTTTTCGTACTGATCAAGTAAAGATTCGGCATGTGCGATGGACTAACGCATTTAGTGTTGATTTTCGCGGATTCGATGAGTACGTAAATAAAGGATATAGCTATGTGGCGATTCATAATTGGGGTGAGTAGGCAGATTCTATGCCTTGCCATACTGAGTGTCTCTGCTGTGTATGCAAACATAGTCTTTGTGCATTTAGGTTCCCAGATTCCTGAATATGTTTACGTTGCGCTTGAGCAAGCGCGGCTCTTTAATCCCCAAATGGATATTTATTTCATTGCTAACGAAGAAGCAGTGAAAAAAACGGCGTATGATTTTTCACGGGATACTTTTAAGGTTGTGTTGTGTGAAACTCTTGAACGAAGCAACTATCACCAACTCTTTAATCAAAAAAGCCCACTTGATCAAAAATATCGTGACGGGTTTTGGCGTAAGGCAACTGAGCGCTTTTTTTATATCCATGAACTTATGGTATCACGTAACTTGCAGCAGGTTGTTCATATTGAAAGTGACAACATGCTGTATGTGGATATAGCAACCATGAGTGAGGCATTATCAAATTATAAAGGTATAGGCGCGGTTTTTGATTCCGATAATCGGTGCATTCCAAGCTTTGTATATTTTGCCGATAAGAAAGCAATAGAAAATTTAGTGGCTTTTATGGCCGAACATGCCTCAAAGGGTGAGAATGACATGGAAACATTGGCATCATATCGTAGCAGTTTTCCGCATGATTATATTGATAATCTACCCTTAATTATGCCCGAGTATGTAAGGAAATATGGCCTTATCAATGATTTGAAACAAACATCTATAAATGCTGCTGCATACACAAATAATTTTTCGCTCTTCAAATCTATTTTTGATGGTGCGGCATTTGGCCAATACCTTGGTGGCATAGATCCACGAAATGGGCCTTCGAAACCAGGTTTTATTAATGAAACATGTCTCTTTAAACCATCACGATTCAAATTTGAATGGCGCAAGGATGAGCAAGGGCGAAAAATTCCCCTTGCACTGCTTGGTTCATCCGCATACAAAATTAATAATTTACATATTCATTCAAAACGATTGGAGGATTTTCGTAGTTAAATTTTTTTAGAATTGGACTAACAAAATAATGAAAGGTAAAAAATGAAGAAAAACACGCACATAAAATACTTGATTATTATGGCGTGGTTTATAACCACTCATCTATGCGCTATTGATTTTTCATATACGAACAACCCGTACGGTACGCACCAACCCATACTGTATGCTATTGCAAGCAACACAACCGGTCCAATCATTGAGTTGGGATGTGGATATGGGAGTACCGATCTCTTACATGAAGTTTGTAAACAAACAGGAAGAGTTCTGGTTACCTTAGAAGATGATCAGGAATGGCTGAATCAGTTTAAAGCAAAATACAAAAATGATGGTTATGTCGACGATAATTCCGGATGGCACAAAATGTATTTTGTACCAGGGAAAAAAGAAAATCCTGATCGTGAGAGCCCCGCACATTGGGTTTCATTTTTTGAGACAACAGGAATATTGCGAAGTCTAAACTTTGAAGTTTGCTTTATTGACCAATCACCGTGGCTTGCGCGCTATGAAAGTATTAAGCGAGTGAAGAATCTTGTTAGATACGTTATTTTGCATGACTGTGATTATTTTCCGGGACAAGGGATCTTTGGAAAGATAATTAGGCCGATCGATAAGCGCAACAGCATCCCGGGAGTTTTCGATTTTAGTGATGTATTTCAACACGCGAAAGTCTATTTTCCGGTTAAGCCATGGCCAGGACAAACCGGTCCACCAACTCTGGTAGGCAGCAATGTTGATGCGGATTTTTTGCGTGTGGTTGGAGAGTAGTTTTAACTAAAGTTTTTGTCGCAACCAATTTCAATGCGAGTTAAACAATTATTTTTACTAAATCAAAGGAGCTGCAGTGAAAAACAGCATTGCCTTAATCTTTCTATTAAATTCATTAACTTGTTTTAGTACCAATCATTTTTATAAGGATTCATATCCCACTAAAAATTCTGCTTATGAAGATTTACTTGTTCGGCATACCAAGGATTCTTTTGAGCGCGCTATGCGAAGAGAATCAAATCTTAATAATTCTAGACTTGAAAGTCCTGAGTTTTTTAAGGACATACATAACCAAAGTCCACACGGACTTATCCCTTACCTTCATATAGTAAATAATTTATGTTCTCTTCAGGATGCGGCTCATTTACATATTGGATTGTATACTGGCGCTTCGTTTATATGTGCCTTATTGGGCAATGAAAAACATTTAACTGATAAAATTGGCATTGATTGGTATGTGGATGATAAATCGTTGAGACATAAAGAGATATGCCTAAATGCTTGTAATAAATATCTAGAAAAAAAAGATTTTACGTTCTTGGTGTCAGATTGCTTCGCCGTTGATATCTCTTTATTTAAAAGACCGATTGATATTTACGTGTATGATGCAGGACACGCTATGCTTGAGCAAGAAATGGCCTTCACTTACTACAATAGTATATTTGCTAAGACCTTTATCGCTGTTGTTGATGATTGGGCATGGGATCAAGTTCGCGAAGGAACATTTAAAGCATTTGATAAATTAAATTATGAGATACTGTATGAATGTGAAATTCCATCAGGCGATTCCCTGGGTAATGGCCAGTATATTGCTGTAATAAGAAAAACAGCCTAGAGGGTTTTTAAGAATAGGATCATACATGCTTTTTATGTGCCGATGATGTGCCGAATTTTGATGAGTATTGTAGACTGATTTTTACCCATGGATATTTTTTTGACAGCGACTTTTCCGAGCTATCCTTTCAAAATATTTCGAGTATCAAGAATGGGCAATTTATAGGAGTGCTGGTTTTTGCTCATGCCTATCTGCTTAAACTCATCCCACTCGGTTAAGATAATGGCCGCATCACTATCAGCTAAAGCATCCTGCAATGATGAAGCATAATAAATAGCTGGCATTATTTTTTTCATGTTTTCCATGGCTAGTGGATCATATGCTCGTATTGTTGCACCTTGTGCTAGCAATTGTTTAATAACATCTATCGCCGCAGATTCGCGTACGTCATCGGTGTTTGCTTTAAAGGCTAGACCTAAAATGGCGATAGTTTGTCCCTTTAGATTGTGTCTGAGCAAAGATTGGAGCTTGTCGACAACGTGTTTCTTTTGAAAGTCATTTGCTTCAAGAGCTGCAGTAACAATACGTAGCTGCACATGAGCTTCTTCTGCCTTTTTTAATAAGGCATGAGAATCTTTGGGGAAGCATGATCCACCAAAGCCTGGTCCGGGGGTAAGGAATTTGTTTCCAATGCGTGAATCGAGGCCCATGCCATGAGCAACATCATAAATATGAGCGCCAGTCTTTTCGCATAAATTTGCCATTTCATTGATGTAAGAAATCTTTACCGCTAAAAAAGCGTTGGAAGCATATTTAATTGTTTCTGCAGTTACTGCGTTGGTGACAAAAAAAGGTACCCCCTTTCTTTTTAAGGGTGCGTATATTTCTTCCATGATTGCCCGAGCCTTTTCTGAGCCTAGGCCGATAACGATGCGTTCTGGCTCTGCAAAATCTCTCAACGCGCAGCCTTCTCGTAAAAATTCAGGATTGAAAACAACATCAAAGGTGTCTGAACTAACACGCTCAAGCAAAGCATTGTTTATAAGGTCAGTGGTGCCTATTGGTACCGTACTTTTTATACAGATAAGGCGATAGAGCCCATCTTGGAGTACTGATGCTATAGTATCAATCGATGCAAGAACAGCCGATATGTCAGCAGAGCCATCAGACATCATGGGTGTGCCGACGGCAAGAAAAATAATGTCTGCATTCGTGAGCGATGCTCGTATGTTCGTTGAAAATGAAAGATTTCCTAAGGGTGTGTTCTTTTGTACCAACTCAGCAAGCCCAGGCTCATAAAAAGGAACGGTGCCTTTATTGAGGGACGCTATTTTTTCTGCATCTATATCAACACAGCAAACAGTATGTCCAAAATCAGCGAGTGAAGCTCCAGCTACTAAACCTACATAGCCAGTGCCGATGACGGTTATGTTTGAGCCAGAGCAGGCGACAAAAATGCCAACAACGATAAGAAATAGTGTAAGCTTCATTACCTTCCTTTAAATTTCCTTAATTCCTTAGTTCCTTTTTTAACTGGAATTTGAGGCGCTCAAGATGCAGAAATGCTTTTTAAAAACTCTTAATTCCTTTTTTGCAAAAATAAGAGAGTGTTTTTTCTAATCCCTCCATAAGTGTTACTCGCGGTTCATAACCTAAAAGGCCTCTGGCCCTTTGTAAGTTTGGGTTTCGTTGTTTTGGATCGGTAGTGTCAATTTGAGGAACACGATTTATTATTGCTGGTTGAAGTTCGAAGGAAGGGGCAAGAGTATTAAGACAAGATGCTAGCTCAATAATAGTAAGTTCGTGGTCGTTTCCGATATTCACAACGCGCTCTTTGATGGGGGTCTGGGGGGCTAGAGATACATGAATGAGCTTTAAAAGTCCTTGAATAGTATCGTCAACGTAAGCAAAACTGCGTGTTTGCATGCCATCACCATAAACAGTCATAGGTTCATGGCGCAAAAGTGCCCCGATAAAATTAGTAACGACTCTGCCATCTTGCAGCTGCATATGTGGACCATAGGTGTTAAAAATACGAGCAATGCGCACATCAATGCCATATTGTTCAAAGTAAATTTTTATTAATGTTTCTGCGCCTCGTTTTGATTGATCATATTGTGAACGCATACCAACCGTGCTTACATTTCCTGCATAATTTTCTTCCTGAGGAGTGACCGCAGGATCGCCATACACTTCAGAGGTGGATGAAAAGAAAAATTGAGCATTTTTCTTAACGGCAAGTTCAAGCATATTACGTGTACCATGAATACCCGTGCGCATGGTTTCTTTGGGCAAGCGGTAGTAAAAAACGGGACTTGGTATCGAAGCAAGATGAATAACGTAATCAATATTTCCTTCTACTTCGATAGGGTCTGTTATGTCCTGTTGGAAAAAGCAGAAGTCAGGGTTGCTCATGAAGGGTTCAATATTTTCTCGACTGCAGCAAGAAAAGTTATCCAAACAAATTACTTGATGCCCACCATCAAGCAAGGCTTTAGTGAGATGGCTGCCGAGAAAGCCGGCAGCACCAGTAATTAAAAATCTTTTTTTGTTGTGGCCTGTGCTTGGTAAAGTTGGCTTGAGTGTAGTGCGGGTTGGTTGTTCCGGCAAAAAGGTTAAGGGTTCAAGAAAAGTTTTTTGGTCCGGAGATTTTTTTAACAAGGTATTGAGAGAGGTAAATGGTTGCAGGATAACGGGGCTATTCTTCTTAGATTCAAACGTATGACCTAAGATTTCTTCAACCGCAGGAAGGACAGTTTGTTGGGTAAGTTTGTTATCCGCCTCTATAACACGCACATCTGTTTTTCCAAGATCTGCAAACCGAGAAAACATGCTGGCCCAAGCAAGCCCTACGCGTATTCCTTCAATCTCTTCAGCATTGGCATCAAGAGGTGAAAGTCCGGTAAGTGAACGGGGTACAAAAAAGACAACAGGAAGACTGTTCTTATGTGCGTATTCAAAAACCTTGGGCATATCAAAGCACATCTGCTCAAAGAGGGAGCGAGAATCTGATGAGTTGAAGGGGTTAACAACTACAGCTTTAGATGTTGAAGCTCCGTTTGTATAAATGAAGAATGGTTGGGGGGTTGAGGGATGACCGATTGATGCAAAAAAAAGAGGTAACAACAAAATAATTTTTTTTATCATGATATTGGCTCCAAACTACTGAACACCCGAGAGATTAAATGTTCGATACCATAATTACCAAATATTTGCAGTTTTGCGAAACTGCTAAAAATTTAAAATTTTTCTTAGCAGGGGCAATTCAAGCCATCCTTTTGTTTCAAATTCTTTTTTTCTTGACATAGACGGAATATTTTTAATCTACTTTAGAAAAATGGTGGGATGTTTTTTGGTTCTCAAAAAAAGGAAGCAAGTATGTTTTTGCATTTAATGTTTTTATTATCTTTTTTTTACACTAATTATGAAATTGCAAATGAACCTGAGCCGTACCGATCTATAATAGCTTTGCCTACAAACTTGAATGGATTTTTCGATGATACCAGAGCACGATATTTGCAAGGTGTTATTGATACTATTCATCCAAAAGTAATTGTAGAATTGGGCACTTGGCTTGGAACATCAGCGGTATTTTTAGCACAAAAAGCCGGTGCAGATGCCCGAGTTTATGCGGTGGATCATTGGCTAGGATCTATAGAGCATCATCAACAAGCACCTTTTAATGCGATGTTGCCAACACTGTATCAGCAATTCTTATCCAACGTAAAAAATGTTGGCTTAACTCATAGGATTATCCCAGTTCGCATGACCACGCTTGAGGCTGCAAGAAGCCTAAATATACAACCCGATATGGTTTATGTGGATGCTTCCCATGACGAGGAGTCAGTCTATCAAGATATTATGGCGTGGTACCCTAAGCTGAAGAGTAAAGGCATCATGTGCGGAGACGATTTTAATTGGGCGAGTGTTGGACGGGGTGTTAGGAGGGCGGCTAAACAGTTGAATCAAAATATTCATGCAAAAGGTGGGGATGACCCATTTTGGTTTTTTGATGCTAAAAATTAGATAGAGTGTTTAAAGGCGCAGTGGGGTATTCATTGGAAATTGCAGAAATGAAGCGGCTTACCTATTTTCCTTTACTATTTTTCTCTCTTTATTTTTCCCCAGTATTTTCATTTGAAAAAGTAACCTACAACTTTTCTAGGGATCCGATAGATGTGGTAATCCCATGTCACCCGAAAGATGCAGCCAATTTAAATAGAGCAATTAAGAGCGTAAAAAGGTATGTTCAGGGAGTTCGTCGCGTTATTGTCATTTCATCTGAGCCTCTTACTCAGGAGGCGGAATGGGTGGACGAAAAGATCTTCCCTTTTAGTAAAGAGAGCATCGCTTTGGAAATATTTCGGTCGCCTGAAGCAGCCTACTGGCAAGTTAATCGTCCCAAATCTCGTATGGGTTGGATCTACCAACAATTTCTCAAACTCTTTTCACCGTTCTACATCCCTGATATTTCCTCAAATGTTCTTATTGTTGATGCGGATGTTATTTTTTTTAAGCCTGTACATTTTCTGGCAGAAGATGGTTCGGGATTATATGCTACTGGCGATGAGTTTAATGTTTTTTATTTTGACCATGCATTCCGGATATTGCCTGAATTAAAAAAACTTTACAAAGAATATTCAGGTATCGTGCACCATATGCTTTTTCAAAAAGAAGTTTTAAAAGATATGTTTAGTCTTATTGCGAGTCAGCATGGCATGGAACCCTGGAAGGCAATTGCACGGGCAATTCCTGTTGATACTCAAAAGAACATGGCATTTTCTGCTATGTCAGAATATGAAATTTATTTTAACTTTGTTTTTGCGCGTACCAACCAAGTCAAGATTAGGCCGCTAAGGTGGGCTAGTGCGTGCATATCTGACTGTGCTCCCGTAAAAGAATACGCAGACAAAGGGTATGATTATGTTGCTATCCATATTTGGAATGGTTAATCATTAGCAAAAGTGAATAGTACCTTGTCGATAACAGGGTAGCCCCTGGTTGGATGAAAATGATAATGTTTAGGGGTTATTTGTACTTTATAGTGAGCAAGCTTAGAAGCAACTAATGAAAAGTTTGAATCAACTCGAATAAGACAATCAAATTGAGTCAATGCAAAAAAGTCTTCAAGCACATTCATATCATGTTTATTCGTTGTTCTGCGACAATCGAATTCAATATTGGGAAGTTGTAGGGCCTGTGCATAGTTTTCCATGAGCTCTATAGGGTTTGTGGCATCAGTAAAAAGATAAACGTATAAAGGCTGATGCCCAAAG
>JABCYS010000009.1 GCA_013290085.1 Candidatus Babelota bacterium | reverse complement strand
AAGCGGCGCAGGAATTTAAAAAAATAGTGAGTCATGGAAAGAAAGATGCAGGCACCAAACAGCAAGCAGCACAAATTATTCAAGACTCATGGAATAAATTTTTTGTTACAGATGCTGGCATAGTGACCGGAATGATCAACCACTATTACACCGTGTTTGGAGAAGCTCCGCATGTTGAGATTGATCAAGAAAATTCAGACCAATGTAAGGTTGCATTGGAACAATCGTATGCTTGTGCCTGTGAGGACATAAAGAGATTGCAAAAAGAAGTACAGGACTTAGAACTTAAATTTATTCAAGAAAAAAATTTAAATGAAAAGTTATCTCGGGAACAGCCACCTGCAAGCGCTACCGCTCATAAGGTACCAGCAGAAGGTGTTTCTGCACTCAGTAACACCTTTGTCTACGATACTGCACATCAAGCGGCGCAAGAATTTAAAAGAATGCTGAGCTATGGGAAGCGGGATGCGGTAACTCAACAGCAGGCAGCACACATTATTCAAAATTCATTGAATAAATTTTTTATTAAAGATAGTGGCATCGTGACAGGGATGATCAACCACTATTACACCGTGTTTGGAGAATCACCTTTTGCAATTGATAATCAACAAAATGTAGATCAACGCAATGTTGCATTGGAACAATCGTATGCTCGTGCCTGTGAGGACATAAAGAGATTGCAAAAGGAAGCGCAGGAACTGGAACTTAAATTTATTCAAGAAAAAAATTTAAATGAAAAATTATATCAGGAACTTGTAGCGTTAAGTGTTACTGCTCCTCAAGCGCCAGCAGATGATGCGTCTATTACTCTTGTGCAGCTGTACGAAAAACTCAAGGAAGCATTCAAGCAGTATGAGGTTGAGTTTGGTTCTCATGATGATCAGAAAAATCTGGTAAAAGAAAAAATGTTTGATGCATTTAAGCCCATTGAACAGCGAGAAGCTGAGTTGCATGGCATGCTCGAGCAGTGGAATGAGATCATGAACAAACTGAGAGATTTGAGCCAAAAAGCTGAATTCTATGAAAACACCAAGCTAGCCTATGAGCAGCGTGGAGCAGAACTGAAGCGGATAACAGAGCAGCGAGATATGCTCGAGCGGCAGTTGCGAGATCTTCACCGAAAATTCGATAGTGAACAGGCAAAAAGCACTATTGTATTGAATGATGCGCATTCGCAACTTGAGGCGACGCGCAATCAATTAGCTGAGATGAAAAATCAATTAGCTCTTGCCAAAAAACAACAGAATGCTGCTCCCAAAAATCAGGAGATTGAAAAGCAGCTTCAAGCAGAACGGGCGGCATATGAAGGAGCCTTGAGTGACGAGCGTATGCAGCGCCAAAAGTTGCGGCAGCAAGTACAAGAATTACAAAAACGACTCGAGGTTGAACGCGCAAGCTATGAAAAGCGGATTACATCGCTTGAGCAAGAAGTAGTTATGCTCATAGAGCGTCTTCCTGCAGGGCAGCGAACAGTATCGTTACCGATAAGGACAGAGGTGTCTGAGCCCAAGGAAGAAAAAAGGAGAATCTAATGCATAAGACATTGGTTCTGGTCTGTGCGGTAATGAGTTCTCCGTTGCTTGCTCAACAAGAAATAACTATGTCACGAGAAGTAGTTGAGGCAGTCAAATCCGCAAAGGATGAAGATAGTGCAGCACAAACAGTGATCGATGGTTATAACAATTTTTATTTTCAATCGAAACAGGAAAAAACGAACATAACAACTGCCCTGAAACATTTTTATAGTAGGTACGGGGAGTCTCCTTTAAAGGTTGCCCAAAATCAAAAAGTAAAAAAATTAAAGTGGACGTATGACCAAAATGAAGGCGCGCGGGTAAAAAGAAATCAGGGAAATATAGACCTCAGAGGTATTCCTAGTGAGATAAAGGATTTGAAAGAAGAATTGGCGGAAAATAAACAAGCACAGGAAGAATTCGCGGGCGACTATCCTCTTTTTACTTCCCAAAAGTCAGAGGATATTGATCGCTTGGTTGCTAAGGAGCGCAAGAATGTTAGAGAGTTGGAAGAGAAAAAAGCAAATTTACAGCGCGAATTAGAAGAGTGTAAAAAAGCTGGGAAGGTTGGCGCGTGAACAAGGGGTTAGTAGGTATCTTGTTGCTCATCACGGGGAGTGTAAGCGGGCAAGTGATGACGGCACGAAAATCTTTTGAAGATCTAAAAACGTTTACCAAAAGTGCTTCTGCTGACGATGTGATTACAAAACAGCGGGCCGCAGAAATGGTACAAGATGCATTTAATTCTTTCTATTTTATGCCGCAAGGGGAAGCGATGGTTTCTAATATGATGGAGCATTATTATACGATCTATAAAGAGTCTCCATTTCTTGACCTTTCTAATGCCGAAATTAGGCAATTACAGAAAAAAATCGAGGCGCAAAGCAAGGCGATCCAGGACATCATGAAAGAGTCAGAAGCGTATCTTGCGACCCTGAAAGAAAGTGGGGAGCTTGGCCAGTGGCGAGAATTGAGTAAAAAGAAAGTGATAGAAGATGAAAAAATGGTAAAGCGGCAAAAGAAATATCGATTTGCTCGAAAAAAAGTACTGGAAACGAAAGATCCGCTCAGGGGTGAGCTTCGGCAACTTATCACGCGAGCATTGCAGCTAAAAAAAGAAGTTGATGATTTAGATAAAGAACTCGCGCTTTGCCGGCAAGAGTTGAAGCAAGAACCAGAATATTACGGGACAACGCCATGGGCACATTAATACGCAAGTCATCGCTCATTGTTGTGGGAGTGTGGTGCTCATTATCTGGCGATCCAGATTTAACGACATCGCGCCGAGTTCTGGAAGAAGTGAAGAGATCAGGTAATAAGTTGGATGCAGCTAATCTGGTCTGGCGGGGGTTTAATAAATTTTATTTTCAGCCGCCAAAAGATAACAAGACAAATATAATAACGGCATTGAAATATTTTTTTGGTAAGTATGGAGAATCTCCTTTTGTAAGTTTGTACAAAAAGGCGATTGAAAGTGAAGCGCGGAAAGTAAATAATGCCGCAACCAATGCTCTCAGGCAGTCAACAGCCCGCAAGGCTATTCTTAGAGATATTGGCAAAAATGAGAGAGAGCTTGAACGCATACGTAAAGAGCAAAAAGAATTAAAGGCAGTCTGTAAGAAGCTTGTGAACGCAGAGCAGGGGAGTTTAGAAGAACTGTTGACAAGCGAGCGGCAAAAAAGAGATGTGCTGTTAGCTCGAAAAGAAGAATTGCTACGGACCCTGCAACAACGTGAGAGAGGGCGGCAATAATGCGTAGAGGGAAGGCGATTATGCTTGTTGTTTTTCTATTTGCTTTGATTTTTGTGTTTAAAAAAGTATGGGTGACTGCTCAGGACAACAATCATTCTTCTCAAGAATTAGTAATTGAATTGAAACAATTATTGCAAGGGGCTTCAGCGAGCGACCTCACCATCAAAAATAATGCTGCGGCTCTTGTTCAGGAGGGCTTTAATACTTTTTATTTTGCATCACCGAGTGATGAAACGCGGGTAAATACTATGGTAGAACTGTATTACCGTAAATATGGAGAATCTCCATACCTAGAATTTCAAAGTGAAGAGTTGAATAAATTGAGAGTTAGTTTTGACAAATGGCAGCAACGCATTGAAAAAATTACAGCAGAAGTTGAAGGGGAAATTTGGCCTAAGCGTGAATTGGTGGAAAAAAATTTGGAAGAAGAAGCGGCTGCATTTAACAAATTAGAAAAAGAATGTGTCGATGTGGGGAAGCGGGTGGAGAAGCAAGATCCACAGGTCTTTAAGTTGATACAAGACCAAATAATACAAAATCAGGGTCTTGAAGCAGAGGTGAAGGCACTTGAGGAAAAAATTGAGGACTACGAAGTCGGGGAGGTTGGAGGGACTGTTAAACTTAACTAAGGTTTAGGAATAAGTTGAAGCTTTTGATTAATAAAGAAGCGATACCAAAAGGAGAGATGGTGTTTAAAAAAATAACATGCTGTTATGCAGTACTCATAGTAGGTTATGTGCAACTGAATTTTGCTCAGGCAGCAAAAGACCTTCAAATTATAGTAAAGACGCAACCTCAGGATGCAGCAGCTACCGCTTTGCAAAATACCTTCAACCAGTATTTTTTTGGGTCTCCTCAGGAAGAGCAAGGAATGACTGCTGCGCTCAAGAGTTATTATAATCGGTATAACGAATCTCCCTTTGTATTTGGTGGTGGAGGGCGTGGTGCACCAGCAGATTTTCAGGCACAGCTTGATCGTGCAGCTGCAGAAGCGCAGCAGGCGCGGCAAGAAGCGGAACGGTTGAAAGTGCAGTTGCAAGGACAACAACAGGATTCGCAGGAGCTTGCACGTCTCAGAGCACTTGTGGCACAACTGCAGACTTCTATGGACAAGTTGCAGGCCGATAAAGATCGTTTAGAAAAGGATTTGGCCGAAGCAAAAAGAAAACTGGAACAATCTGGTGCCGTGGCCGCCGAGCGCGATGCCTTGCGCACAGAGCTCGATGCCTTGCGTACAGAGAATGCTCACCTTGGCACGCAAGCTCGAGATTGTCAGCGAAAAGAGCAAGCAGCTCGAGAAGCGAATGACCGGGCGGCCGACATGATCGCGAGGCTTACTCAGGAAAATCAAGCCTTGAGCCTCCATGGGGGTACGAATGCAGATTTACAAGCACAGGTGGGCGCATTGACGGCAGAGAATGAAAGGTTGAGAAGGGATCTAGCAGCAAGCCGGGCTGCATTGAGTGCGCAACCAGCAGGCGCAGGGGAAGACCGGCAGGCATTATTACAACAGATTGAGGACCTTAGAAGGATTGTAAATTCTTTAACACAAGAGATCAAAGGAAAAGACCTTCTAATACAACAGGCTCACCTTGACGCTGACCAAGCTCTTAAAAAGAGGATGGAGGCGGCAGATATAGAAAGCGCGAAGGTAAGACAAGAGAAGGCTGATCTTGAAGCGAAAATACGACAATTGGAACAAAAGCTACGCGACTGTGAAGACGACTTTGAGAGGAAGATGCGCGAACGTATTGAAATAGTTGAGGGAAGAGCAGAAGATACTTGTAAAAAAATGGAAAAGGCTACCGGCGCAGAAAGCATTATTGCTCGTTTAAAGAAAGAAAAAGCGGATGCTGATGGATTTGCTCAAGAAGAAAATGTTAAAGCGCGTAAAGCAGAAGAAACAGTGAGAGCATTGCAGCAACAAATAAGAGACCTGCAAATAAGAAATGCAGAGCCGGGGTCATCTTCAGCGCCGCAAGAGCAACCCGAATCACCACAAAGAGTTGGGAAGCTTATGAAGGAAGTAAGTAATCTTAAGGTTAAACTTAGTGAGCTCAAGGCCCAAAACACTGGCCTGTTGCAAGCTAACGCTGACGTCAACAAAGAAAATGATACGTTAAAGCAAGCGAGAGATGCTCAAGAGCAAGCCCTAAGATTATGTAGAGCTGCGCCTGGCCAGGGAGTTGATATTAAAGATCTTGACCAAGAATTGATCACTAAGGCTGGGAAAATTAGGGATCTTGAAGAGAAAAATCGTAAAGTGGCTAGGGAGAGAGACGCACTTAAATTACAAAATGCTGATCTTAATACAGCCCAGATAGAAATGGCAAATCGAATACAGACGTTAACCGAAAAATTGAAGACGTACGAAAAAGGAAAACGACCAGCTGTTACTTTGCCGTCATAAATAATTCGGGGCGCGAGAAAAAATCGAGCCCCATTCTTTTTTAAACCAACTTTGATGTGGAATCTTAAGCCATCATGGCCGTGCTATAACGTTGCTCAAGCTTCGTGCAGAAAGCATCGGCTATTTTTGTAGCAACGGTCGCTTCAGAGCTATCGGCATCTGAAGATTGTCCCCACAAGCTTTGCCACGGGCTTGGTTGTGGCGGACGTACCCATTCGATTTTGCCTTCGATGAGGGCTTTTTCTTTGATCCATGCAATGGCATTTGATTTTGAACCAAGCTCATCAATCAGACCAAGTTCAAGTGCTTGGCGACCGGTAAAGATTTTACCATTTGCCCATTCATTAACGTTGTTCATGGAAAGCTTGTTGCCACGTCTGTTGGCAACTACGTGCGTAAAGTCTTGATAGGTTTGATTACAGAGTGTTTGGAGCATGGCTGTTTGTTCAGGGGTAACATCGACAAAAGGATCAGTCACATTTTTGTAAGCACCAGCCTTTGGTGATTCATATTTGATGTTGTGGTAGTTAATAAACTCTTTAAGTCTAAATGATTGGATGTAAGCACCGATGCTTCCTACCCAGGCAACGGGTGAGGCAACAATGTGGTCTGCTGCGCAGGCAACCCAGTAAGCGCCGGAAGCGCAGACATTTTCTACCAAGACAGCGACTTGTTTAGGATTTTCCTTTTTCATGTTCATAATTTCATGGAAGAGCGCTTCTGATGATCCTGCAACACCGCCAAGCGATTCGATTTTTATGAGGATAGCCTTGATTTCATTATCCTGAAAAAATCGTTGTAATTGTTTGGTGTAGATATCAGCATCACTCACCATGCCCTTTATTTCTACGTACGCTACTTTGGTGTGGGGTTCCATGGTTTTTGTGTAGGTTTCTCGCATCATTTTGATGAAGGGTTGTGCGAAGGTAAAAATCAGGAGAACATAAAAAATATTCTTGAGAATGTCTGAAAAAGCCATACGAAGTTCCTTTCTGGCGATCGACTATACGATCGAAGTTTTAGGGAAATAGTGCCTTAGATTAGAGCTATGTTGGGATGGTTGAGGCATACATTGTGGCTTAGAATAATAGGGAACAAGGTGCAAAGACAAGAGAAATCTTTCGCCTTGGTGTTGAGATGGTTTAGAGCAGCGATGGGAAGCGATTCGAGCGTGTTGGTAAAGTTTGCAGGAAGGCGGGCATAATGATCAAAAATGGAGTGAGAAAAGTCGCCATTGAGCTTCCAAAGCAAGAAGTCGGAACTCGTTTTGACTTTGAATACTAATTTCTTTAATATCTGTGAATCATTGAAATTAATGACCGTTAATTACGGCTTTTTAGGGGGCGGTTAGCTCAGTTGGTAGAGCATCAGTCTTACAAACTGGGGGTCGTAGGTTCGAGTCCTACACCGCCCACCATCTAAAAAAGTTTTGTATTCCTCGGTAGCTCAGTTGGTAGAGCAAACGACTGTTAATCGTTGGGTCGCAGGTTCGAGTCCTGCCCGAGGAGCCAAAAGCTGTTCTTTTGATATATACTTTTGATTACTAGGGTGCCCCTAGAATCAAAAACCCCAAGTTAGGGGGTGTAGCTCAGTTTGGTTAGAGCGCTTGCCTGTCACGCAAGAGGTCGTGGGTTCGAGTCCCATCACTCCCGCCAGTATTTTTGTATACAAATGTCTATGTGTATACAGGTGGAATTGTAGAAACAGAAAGAGCCCGGAAGAAATTCCGAGCTCTTTGGTTTTTATAGAGTTTTTTCTAGCAAAAGTAGCGCGACCTGTTTCATTGTTTTTATTAGGTGAGCACAATTGGGATTATCCGCAATATAAGAACGAACGATATCAATTGCTTTTTGATCATTCTCATTAGTAAGGCTTATATCTATCTTCTCGTGATTCAGTAATTTTTTAATTATTGTAACTCGTTTGTAAATCATCAAAGCTTGAGAGTAAGTTGCACGATCAAGAAATGGATACCCTTTAACTCCGCCGGCAGCAAGACTGAGAACAATCATGCCAAATCCAGAATATGCTAAAGCTTTTTCTGAGTGCGACATCTGATCGGCTAGATTCGACTTTAGAATCATGAGCCCCCCAATCAAGGCCCCTGTTAAGCTACCAGCAAGATAAAGAGAGAAGGTACCAATATCTTTTAATCTTTTTTTAAAGGGATATTCATTTTTTGCTTCCTTTGCCAATTGATGGATAGCAAACATAAGAGGCGTTTCTTTATCCACATTTGTTCTTGCATTAGGCGAAGCTCCTTGCCATAAACATATGGAAACTTGTGTAGCAGAACCGTTTTCAATTTCACGCAAGAGCGCCAATTGTAAGGAGTTAGGAACTACTTTGGTTGCGCCATCAGAATTCTTTGGCTGATTGCAATAACCTAAGGGTTGAAAAAGAAAAGTTAGTATCAGGGGTAATGGGTAAAGTTTAATTTTGTTCATAAATGCCTTTTTGTGACTCCATCTAGTGTATAGGAATAGAGCCAATCAGCAAAAGGCTGTGCCGATTCAATACGTGGGGGCGCGCGCACAAGAGTTTCGGGCTTCAATAATCGCGCAGATTTCTTTCAAACCCCAATCCCCACCACTCTGTTCAGAAATGCGTCTCGTAAGCCCCGCCACGTTTTTTGACCTGGTTTTTGTTCTCGGTAAAAATGCATCCATGGGATTTAAGACGCATTTTCAATATGAAGTATGAGATGCTTATTGCCATTGGGCTCACAGAAATAGGTCTTTGTACCTGATAGATTAAAAGGAGGCTTGGTTAGATCTGTCCCCCTATCCTCCCAAAATGGGAATTCTTTAGATAGTGGATGATCAATGTTGTATCCTGGATAATTGGTCATATCTTCCACTATTATGCAATGCTTAAATTTAGGTATTATTGTTTTAACAAACGCTAAAACATCAGCGGTTGGCATATGCTGAAGAACATGCTTACATATCAACAAATCTGCAGATGGAATTTCCATCTCAAGGAAATTGCCGCAGTAAAAATGAATAGTATCTTTTCCGTAGCGAACATTATTTTTTTCGATTACCGACTTAACAACGTCAAACCCCTTGTAATCGATTCCCGTCCAGTCCATATGTTTTGCAAATTCCCAGTCGCCACACCCTAAATCAACAACGGATCGGATATTTTTAGAGGACAAAAAATATGTAAGGTATTCATAATAAGGGCGGATATTTTCTAATTTGGATCCCCCGCCAGAAAACCCTTCTCCCAACTCATTTACGCCCCACAACTTTTCTCCATATATGCGTTCGAATCGCTCTTCATAGGCGCCAGCAAATATGTTGCAAGTGAGGCTAAGAAAACAAAAAATTATCAATTTAATCATAGAGATACCTTCTCCCTAAAAAAAGGTGTGGATGGGGTGCAAGCTATGATTATGGTATAGTGAAAAGTTGACCATATAATCAACAGAAGAGCCAATATGACCAAAATTTATTTGCTATGGCCAGAAAACCCCATGTTTTTTAAAGCTGGGGATGAATGGTCATCCTGTTAAAGCACCGTCCCATCAGTCCATCATGATTTTTTTAAATTGAAACTTGTTATCTTCAATTCGTCGGGCACAGGTAATCTGTGCTCACGAAACCTTTGTAGTTTGCGGCGGCCAAGTTTGAGTTCATCTTGCAAAAAGTTAATGAATTGTTCATGGGAGATTGATCGTCCGGTGCCAAAATCCACAAAGTATTTTTTTAATTCTTCATTTTCCCATCGCTTAATATTTAACCATTGTGCTAAGGTAAATTCTTCTTGCCATGATTGGAATATTTTCCAATGAGTTTCATTTTCTTCGCTTTTTTTCTCAACAACAAAAACATGTGCCTTTCCGCAGAGGTTGATGAGAAATAAGCGATGTTCTGATTCCCCGGTGGTAGATGACAAGGTTTTTCCCATCGCAGAATTACAAAAGTCAGGAAAATCACAGCTAGCCTCTTTATCTTGCTCCAGCATGCCTTTTGCCTTAAACAGTGAAATAATACGGTCTGCCGTGTCTCCACAATGTGTTTCCGTCCATAAAGGTTTGGATTCATCAAATGAGTTTTTGAGTATTGTTAAGCAATCTGCTGAATCTTCACTTGTTTCAAAATCTACTTCAAATCCGGATTCGTATGCTGCCATAGGTGTAAACAAGGTAATAAGCATGGTGAGTGCTAATGCGGCAGTTTTTTTAATTAATGTATTCATAAAGTTCCTAGTATTAAGTTAAGTAAGGTAAATTTTTTGCAACAAAAAACCCCAGCCAAGACTGGGGTTTCACAAAAACGGTTTAGATTTTTTAGTTATATGCCATACGCATATCGTGATCCCCTATGCATGAAATAGGGGTAATAAGAGTGAGCGTGCGCAAAGACGCAGCCCTGGTGGCTGGCATTGTTAGCGCCAAAAAAATTTGACAATGAGAATGAGGTTCTAAAAGTGTTTCGTATGATCTTCATATTCTTAACTATATATATAAAGCAATTAGGAAAGCAACTTAATGATTTGTTCATTGAGTTTTTTTGTAAGTTGTGGATACTTTGCCAAAATAATTTTCATGTCTTCTACCGATGAATGTCGTAATGTGAGCATTGCAGCCTCTATCTCGGATTGCTCGAGTAGTTTTAAAGCTTCTTCGTGATTCACATGAGATAAATTCTTTAGGTGTTTTTCAAATCCCTGTTGTAGGATTGATTTTTCAATAAGACATGGTGGAACATTGCTGTATCGCTCTTTTTTAAAGAATTCAACAAAAGCCGGTTGAAGTGGCTTGGTGAGATGGGCAATAGTTCGTTGCACTGGCGCGCTTGAACAATCAGAGCATTGTCTGCCTTCGAGTGCGGCCTTAGCATAAATTTTTGCAAAATCATCTTGCTCTCTTTCCGGTAATGAATCTACAAATTGGTAGAGTGTATTTGCGTTTGTCACATTAATTTTTGTTAACGCATTAACCAAATGGATAAATAGTTTAAAGCTCACTTTATTTTTCTCTGCCGCAGAAACAGCTTTTTGATTTTGCATGCCATATAGGGGGGCAGAGATAAGAAAAAATAGTGATAAAATAATTTTGAATGAGTTATTAGGCAAAAAGTTCATGATGTTCCTTATCTGATTGATAAATTCTATTAAAAAACAGCTTAACAAGGTTATTTTTTCTCGCAAAAGCCTGTGCGAGTTACTACGTATGGCCATATCAAATTGTTTCAACTTGTAACTATATGGGGGGCAAAAAACGCCATAACTTCTTTCATATTGGGCTTTTGCTCAATCACTTTAATTAAAATAGAAAAAACTCGGAAGAAAAATTCGAGCTTTTTTTTGTTAGTGATTTTATGCGGTAACCGCTTTTTCAGGTACTTGATTTAGATTTACTTGATTGGTGACAAAATCATGCAAGTATTGTTCTCTATCTTTAATGCTCGGATGAGTGTTAAAAATAGAAGAAAAATCAGTTTCTTGATGGTTCATCTTTTGTAGTTTTCTAAGAGCAGCAATAAGATTTCTGTAATGAGCAAATCCTGCGGCGGTTATATCTGCTTCTTTTTCACAACTTCTACTGAATTTCAAAAATGGCAAAGCCCATAATAAAGTTACGAGCCCTAAAATACCTTTTCCAAGATCAACTGTTGTATGTCTGTTAATATGATATTTATCACTGAAATATGTTAAAGCGATAAGAACGGCTAGAGAACTCGTAATGTCAGCAATCGCTAGTTTTGTTACCAACTTCTTTGTTTTCGGTGAATGGGCATGTTTTAAATGAGCTAATTCGTGTGCAATCACCGCATGGAGTTCGCTATGGCTGAGTGAATAGAGCGAGTGCACGAGAAGACCTTCACTTATAGTTATTATGCCAGGGTCATCTATATTTTTTTTACTAGCAGAAGCGTTCTGTTCCGCGGAAGATTCCAAAAAAATCTGTGGCATAGGAATTTTCATTTGTTCAGCAAGATTCTTGACCATGTTAAATAAGGTTGGGAAAAGTTCATCGACCAATAAAGGATGAGCTGTTTCTGATTCGGGTTGTTTTTTGGCAGCAGTTTCTTTGAAATTGATATAGTCGGTAAGTAACTGTTTTGTTAATTCGACCTCTATTTGTTCGATAAATGGAGAGTTTTGTACGACTTCGCTTGCTGCCAGGGGCAGGGCAATTAAAGCGGTGAGGATAGAGAGGAGCGTTAATTTAAAAATTTTCATGGGAAAACACGAGTTGCGGTTCTTGATATTGAGAGACAAAAAAATTATAGCATAGGTACTGCTCAATGCAAAGAGGGCTATCACCCGATATTGGAGATTTTTACCAGCCACTTAGTTATTTTTTTAGGGAACGGGCTTGCCTCATGATTAGATTGACATATGCAATTAAGCTGCCTTTTTCTTTATCATCTGCCGTCATGGCATTCATTTTCTCATCAATGCGTCTTATAAAACAAGTAAAGAGTGATATGTTTCCTTCGCAGTTCCATGCGGCATCTAGAGCAAGATCTTCGACTTCTCTGAGTTTTGGCCCATCGAACTTGGTCAATTTGCAATACGCAATACACTTACCTGTTATGCAATAATAACGCACCTTTTCCGGCACATGCCCAGCGGATAGATTAATCTGTGTTGATACAATAATGGCGAATAACAGTAACTTTTTCATAAAGATTCCTTATGATCTGAATGCTTGTATGCATCCTAGCAAGAAAAAGTTATAACATAATCCCATCTCCAAGCAAAAGCCCTAGATGCATCTTTGTTGGGGGCAGGGCGGGGGCACAAGGTTTTAGGCTGTAACAGGACACGCAAATTAAGCCCCGCCATTTCTGGGGGAAGTTCGAAATGGAAAGTGCCCAGATAAAATTCCGAGCACTTTCTGTTTAAAAATCGAAGATTTAAATATGCAAAAGACCTTTCTCTCGTATATCGAACTATCTCAAGCGAATCTTATTCATAACCTTAAAGCGTTTCGCGCCGTAGTACATCCTGCCATAAAAGTGGTAGGGGTGGTTAAGGCCAACGCTTATGGCCATGGCCAGCAGGAAGTGGTGAGCATGCTTGAGGGCCAGCTCGACTATTTCCAAGTTGATGATCTGCAAGAGCTCCGGTTACTGCGAAAAATTTCCAAGATGCCAACCCTGGTGTTTGGGTATGTAGCTCAACATGAACTGGAAGAAGCAATTACGCTTGATGGTATCTTGGCCGTGTACGATTACGAACGACTGGAACGTATCAATCAGATTGCAAAAAAACTATACAAGAAAGTACTGGTGCACGTAAAAATTGATGCCTGTTTAGGACGACAGGGTTTGTTGGTAAATGAAGTAGAAAATTTTGCAAAATATATAAAAAAATTTGATTACATAGTGGTTGATGGAGTCTATTCCCATTTTGCCAATATCGAAGACACCACTGATTTTACTCACGCGCAAAAACAACTTAATGCCTTTAAAGAGGCAATAGATTTATTTCGGAAAAATGGATTTGAAAATATAAACCACCACATCTCAGCCACCTCCGGTATTTTGGTCTATGAAAAAGACAACCATCACAACGCTCTCGTCCGCCTTGGCATTGGGCTCTATGGCCTGTGGCCATCGCATGAATTAAAGGCTGCGCATAAAAATATAACCCTTAAACCAGTTATGCGTTGGGTTACCCACCTTGCCCAAATCAAAACAGTACCGGCCGACTATTCCATTGGTTACGGACTTACGTATATCACTACGGCACCGACCAAGATAGGGATTATTCCGCAAGGATACAGTGATGGCTATGACAGAAAGCTATCTAACAGTGGTCAGGTTATTATCAATGGAACGCGGTGCAAGGTGATAGGTCGCGTAGCAATGAATATGGTTGCCATAGATATTTCGCATCTTGCCGACGTCAGAGTAGAAGATGAAGTAGTTCTTCTTGGCCGACAAGGGAGCGAAGAAATTTCTGCAGAAGAGTTAGCGGAAAAAACAGGCACCATTAATTATGAAATTATTGCCCGCATCTCGCCACTGTTGCCTCGGGTGATAAAGCCCTAACGTGTATGCGTTTGCAAAATGGACGCAAAACAAATTCAAAAACTTTTTAAGTTCTTTAACGCCACCATGCTAACAAAGCAGTTGCTGCAGAGATTGTTGCAAGAAAATAAGTAACATCAATCAGATAAACGGAGATTGGTTTTTGTGCCCAAATAACTGAGTTGTAATGGGTTGTCGCAACAAAAATCAGCCACAGAAACGCAAAGCTTTTGATTGCTTCTGCCGGTTCAACAATGTTCATGGTGTTAAGTATGCAGGCAATGCCGAGTGCTAGGGCGAATGCCGCACCTGCTGCTTGCACGAGGTGGAAAGAGGTCATTTTTGGTTCGCCTTTAAATTTGATGCCAGCGGCCCAAATTTTGCCAAACAAGAACGGTGAATACCACAGACTACCAATGACCATGTTGATTACGGTGGCTGCAGCGACGGCGACGTAATTAATCATAGAAGATTCCTTTGAAAGGGTGATTAAAAAAATGAGACAGAATTACTCGAGCAGTATAAACATCTTCTCGATTTTTTTTCAATACTGCCGAGGAGCAGTATTGTTTTGATGGAGGATCATAGCTTAGAACTGATCTCTTAAGAAAAATGTGGGACTCTGGTTTTTTTCTTAAAGCGCCTTCGTATCTTTTTAGAGAGTGGCGGCACTTCTTCCTTTTTTCTTCGCAAAAGATCATTTTTTGGGGCGGCATACGACCGCTCCTTTTCACGAACCGTATGTTTGGTGCGCATTTTTTTGTGAGCCATGAGTATCCTTTTTTAGTGGTAGCTTGGTTTTTGGACTAACCACCAATCAATCTTTTTGGCAAGTTTAAAGGATTTATAGCGCCACCTATTCCTTCACCTACGCCTTGAGCAACGCCTTTTCTGATTTTTTGCGTTGCATCTGCGACAGCATAGTTGTAGAGCCGATAGGCTAGGTACGCAGCAAGAAGTATGGCTGCGATAATAAAAAGTCCTGTTAATATTCGTTTTACATTATCATTCATAGAAATTCCTTTTTTAAGTTATGAGTAATTACTTTTAATATACGGAAGGTTGAAGAACGAAATCAATGGATTCGTTCACTAAACATAATCTAAATAGCAATCATCCTTTCAAGAAAAAGGAACTCTTGTTTTTGGCGGATGATGTAAGGTATCGTCGAGGATAGTGTTTTTAATGAGAGATTGAGGAAATCAAGAAGTAAGGAGCTGTAATGAAAGATTCAAAAAGCATCGTTAGGTGGCTTGTGATACTTGCAGGCATAGGAGCTGCAGGATTTATTGCCTACAAAATCTATCAGCAGGTCAAAATAACTATGGCTGCTAAGACTGTCAGTAGCGT